>JBCCYF010000030.1:0-43298 GCA_039190275.1 Pseudomonadota bacterium
CAGGGACCGTGTCTTTACAACCTTGCTCAACGCACGTCGGATTTGTTGTATCCGCTCGTCCAAGGCACGGCGGTCTGCCTCGATCTGGGTCTCGCCCGGACCGCCAACAAACCCCAAGCCACCACGCTGACGTTCCAGGTGCGTCCAACTGCGGACCAACCGGGTTTTCTGATAGCTCAGATGCGCCAGATCGACCTGCAGCACGCCTTCCCGTGTCTGGGCACGGTCGCCAAAGATTTCAAGAATAAGTCCTGTTCGGTCGAGGATTTTGACCTTCCACGCCCGTTCCAGATTGCGTTGCTGCACCGGGGACACCAATCCGTCGATGATCACCAGTTCGATATGATCCGTTGAGAACGCCTCGGCCAGTTCGTCGACCTTGCCGGGCCCAAACAATGTGCCCGCCCGCGGTTTGGGAACCGGCACAACAGTAGACGCCACCATCTCGAGATCAGGCAGCGCTTCTGTCAGACTGACAGCCTCGGCCAACGCAAGCCCCGGCGTACGTCGGCTTGAGGTTGTCGTCAGGTGCGGGTGGACAACGTGGGTGCGCAACTACGACCCATCATCCCCCTCGTACAATGATACGGGCTGAGACGGCATAATTGTCGAGATCGCATGTTTATAGACAAGTTGGGACTGTCCGTCCCGGCGGAGCAAGACACAGAAATTGTCAAACCAAGTTATTACCCCCTGCAACTTGACGCCGTTGACCAAAAAGATCGTTACAGGAATTTTAGCCTTGCGGACGCTGTTCAAAAAAGCGTCTTGCAAGTTTTGTTTATCGGCAGCCATTTGTATTCTCTCTTTTTTCTGTTGGCCCGGTTTCCAAGCGTTATCGTTGAGTGTTCAATAGGTATGGGCAGTTTGCGTCAGATTTCCAGTGTTGTGCCGTGGATTTTTGTCGCAGCGCACAAAAATGTCTTCATTTCCGCCAGTATGCCGGATTTAGCAGCGACACGAAGACCAGCGCTTCCAGCCGCCCAAACACCATTCCAATACCCAGAACCAACTGTTCAGCGCGGGAAAGGGCTGCATAACTGACATCGGGGTTCAGCAATGTGGCGGCCGGGCCGGTATTGGTCAGCGCCGCGACTGAAAGGGCAAGGGCATCCTCAAACCGCTGGCCCAGAGCCGTGAGCAGCAACATAGATGTGCTGATCCCCAGCAGAAACAGCATCAGGAAAATCCACGCGATCAACGCGCCCTCCCGACGGATACGCCGCGCGGTAATGCCGGAACCGCCGACCGAACTTGGGTGGATCAGGCGACTCATTTCACGCACGCCATGCTTGTAAAGCGCATAGGCCCGCAACAGCTTGACGCCGCCTGCCGTCGTCGCGATCCCGCCGCCGATCAGACACAGGCTGAGCAGGATCATCCCTGAAGTGGGCAAACCCGACCAGTCTCGCGCCATCGACCAGTCCCTGCTGTCGAAACCGGTCGTTGAAACAAAACTGAGCACGTTGAACAGGCTACCCCAGAACGCGGAGACCGCCCCTTGGACATTTTCCTGATCATCGAATTCCACGGCTCCAATAAAGTGCCTCAGGAACAAAACCCCCGAGATCCCCAGAATACAGGCGAATGCGATGCCATATTCGGGGTCGCGCTTGCTCAGCCAGCTCTCCTTTCGGTTGAGAAAGGTTGTTGAGCGTCGGCTAAGGGCCGCCAAAAGAAAAACGAACACCAGGACTTCGCCCGCATATCCCGATGGTGCATCGGCAAAGCTGTCCAGGGGGCTGATCCCGCTGGTGGACATTACCGACATGGCGTGGATCGCGGCAACCAACGCGCGGTCCCCGGCCAGCAGCAGACCCAGCATCAAAAGTGCTGTCAGCACAAGATACGCCGGTCCGATGAGGACGGCGCTGTGACGCATACGCTCGTTCGCCTCGGCACTTCCGCCCATGGACTGGCGGCGCTGTCCGTCCCGGGGCGAAATTGCGGCTTGAATTTCGAACCCGCCCAGTTGCATCGGTTCAAGGATTGCAACCGCGGCCACCAGGATCAGATAGCCGCCCGCCCAGGACACCAGGGCGCGCCACAGATGCAGCGGATCGGGGATCGCCCTGGGCTCCTCAAACACGGTTGCCCCGGTTGTGGTCAGGGACGACAGCATCTCGAAGTAAGCTTGCGCATAGGTCAGTGGACCAAGGACATAGGACAACGGTGCGGCCAGGATCAACGGCAGCAGTACATAGGCACCCGCCAATGCCAACAGGGGCTGCCGGGCGCCACCCCGCCGCTGCCGCGCGCTCATAGCAAGTCCCACCATTACCGCCACAACCGCAAAGAAAGCGCTGTGGTAGAAAAACGCCCGTGCGACCGTCCAATCCTCAAGCCAGATCGCATGAAGCACCGGCACCAGCATAAGAGCGCAGGCAATCAGCGAAAGCT
This sequence comes from Pseudomonadota bacterium, assembly GCA_039190275.1. Lineage (GTDB taxonomy): Bacteria > Pseudomonadota > Alphaproteobacteria > Rhodobacterales > Rhodobacteraceae > Halovulum. Next base: position 2,401 of record JBCCYF010000030.1, read on the forward strand.
GCACCAACAACGGGAATGTGTTGAGCATCGCGCGCATCTAGAAAAAATCGATGCTGACCTGGAACAGCTGCTCGACGGCGGCCACATCGCCGCTGAGCGCAAAGACTGTCAGCGTGTCGCCGACCTCAATCATCGTATCTCCACGCGGTGTTACAACCGTGTCGCGCTTCAGGATTGCGCCCACCAGTGCACCCTCGGGCCAGTCGGCGTCGCGGATCCGCTTGCCTGCAACGGGCGATGTGTTCAGGACCTGCGCTTCTATCACTTCAGCCTCGGCATCGCCGATCGAATACACCGCCTTGATTCGGCCATGTCGAATGTGGCGCAGGATCGAACTGACAGTGGTCGCCCGCGGATTGACAAAGGCGTCGATGTTTAGCGGCTGCATAAGCGTGCTCATCGACGGATCATTGACCAGTGCAATCGCAAGGGGGCAACCTTCTGCCTTTGCACGCACACAGGTCAACAGGTTGGTTTTGTCGTCATCGGTCAGCGCCAGAACAGCGTCGGCCTGTTCCAGATTGGCCTCGGCCAGCAGCCCGATATCCAGCCCGTCGCCGTGCAACACAACCGTCCGGTTAAGGGCGTCAGCCGTTGCTTCGGCGACTGTGCGGTCTTTCTCGATCAGTTTGACCCTGGCCTTGTTTGGCCCGGTCTCCAGCTCGTTTGCGACGGCCAGTCCGACATTTCCCCCGCCAATAATGATCACCCGTTCGGACTTTCGGTTGACCTTGCCGAAGATCTCCATGGTTCGTGGGACATCATCGGTCGCGGCGAAGACATAAACGCTGTCTCCGGGGTAAAGCTGATCCTCGGGCTCGGGCGCGAACAAACGGGCATCCCGGCGCACACCGACCACGACTGCGCGCAACGTCGAGAACAGTTCGCTGAGTTGGCGCAGGGGCGTGTTCACCACCGCGCATTCGTCTTCGATGGTGATCCCGATCAATTGCGCAGCACCATCAAGAAAGCTCTCGGTATCAAATGCGGCGGGCGCGGCAAGGCGTTGCAACGCGGCTTCCGCGACCTCCGCCTCGGGCGAGATCACAACATCGATGGGCAGGTGATCCCGCCGGTACAGATCCGAGTAAATCGCGTCCAGATAGGACTTTGACCTCAGCCGGGCCACTTTCCGCGGGACAGAAAAGACCGAGTGAGAGACCTGACAGGTCACCATGTTGACCTCGTCAGATTGCGTGGCGGCAATGACCATATCCGCATCGCGAGCCCCTGCACGTTCAAGAATATCAGGGTGGGAGGCGAACCCGGCAATGCCTGAGACATCCAGCCGGTCGGTGATCTGTCTGATCAATGCCTCATTCTGGTCGACAACCGTCACATCGTTCTTTTCGCCGGACAGGTGCCGGGCCAGCTGTCCGCCGACCTGACCCGCCCCGCAAATGATGATTTTCATACCGCGTCGTCCATATCGGCCGCATCGGCCACCCGCGCCCCGCCCCGTGCTGTGGTGATCACACCGAGTGATTTGAGTTTGCGATGCAGCGCCGAACGTTCCATTCCGACAAATGCCGCAGTTCTGGAGATATTACCGCCAAAGCGGTTGATCTGCGCAATCAGATACTCACGCTCAAACTGCTCGCGCGCCTCGCGCAGCGGGAGGCCGGCGTAATAGGTCGAGATCAGCGAACCCGGGCTTTCGGTTTCGGCCACAGCTGTTTCGCTGGGAAACTCCGCCGCTTCCACCGGGCCGCTTTCCGGCCCGAGGATCAGGCATCGCTCCAAGACATTACGCAGTTGGCGTATGTTCCCTGGCCAGGACATGGTCTGCAAATGCGCTTCCGCATCATCGCTCAACGGCCGCAGGGGTAGTCCCTGGGTCGCGTTGAGTTCGGCAATGAAATGTTTGGCCAGCGCCGGGATATCGTCGCGCCGCGCCTCAAGCCCGGGCACGCTGATCGGCACGACATTCAGCCGATGAAACAACTCCTCGCGAAAGCGTCCCGCCTCAATTTCGGACTGAAGATCCCTGGTGGTGGCCGAGATGACGCGCACATCGACACGCACGACGTCCGACCCCCCTGCCCGCTGGAACCTCTGATCGACCAGAACCCGCAGGATTTTGGATTGTGTGCCGAAAGGCATGTCGGCAACTTCGTCAAAAAATAGCACGCCACCATGGGCCTGCTCGAACAAGCCTGGTTCGTGACCGCGCTCGGCACTTGTCCGACCAAACAGGACCTCCTCCATCCGCTCGGGTTCAATAGATGCCGAGGATGCAACGACAAATGGGGCCTTGGCCCGGTCCGACTGCTGATGGATGAACCGCGCCGCAACCTCCTTGCCGCAGCCCGCTGGCCCCGACAGCATGACACGACCGTTGCCGCGCGAGACTTTCTCTAGCTGAGATTTCAGTCCACGGAATGTGACCGAGGTGCCCAGCATCTCGGTCGCGCCGGTCTCCTTGGTTCGCAGAACGGCATTTTCCCGACGCAGACGGCTGGTCTCGATCGCGCGGCTGATCACCACCATCAACTGATCGATGTTGAAGGGCTTTTCGATGAAGTCATAGGCCCCTTGTTTGACCGCCGCCACCGCAATTTCTATGTTGCCGTGACCGGATATGATCACAACCGGTATGGCGGGATTATCGCGGCGAACCGATTTGAGGATATCGATCCCGTCCAGCTTGCTTTCCTTCAGCCAGATATCCAGGATGATCAGGTCGGGGGCTTCCGTGTTTATCTCATTGAAGGCGCTGTCGCTGTCCCACGCGAGGCGCACCTTGTGCCCTTCATCGCGGAGAATGTCACCCACCAATTCTCGAATGTCACGTTCATCATCAACGACCAATATATCGCCCATGGTATTCCTATCCCTTTACGTGTGACTCGTCTTTTGCGCTGTTTTTCATAGTGAATGTGTCGCCGGGATCACCGCCAAGCGGCAGAAGAATGCGTGCCTCGGCCCCTGTGTGGTCGTCATCGCCAAAGGGCGGAGCGTCCAGAAGATCAAGTTGGCCGTGATGCTCCTCAATGATCTTGCGAACAATCGAAAGGCCCAGTCCGGTCCCCTTGTCCTTGTGCGTGACATAGGGTTCGAACAGTCGCGAGCGTTGCGGCGGCAATCCCACGCCATTGTCCTGAACCTGCACCAACACAGCGCCCTCAATATCGGTGATAATCATGCGCACCATCGGCACATAGTTCTGTGGATTCTCCTTTTCCTTATATTCATCAGTTGCTTCGACTGCATTCTTCAACAAGTTATTGAGGGCTTGCGAGATCAGTGTCTCGTCAATACTCCCTACGATCTCATATGTCGGTGCCTCCAGGTCAAACGTGACGTCGGGGCGCCCATTGTCCTGGAGTGTCATGGCATCTCGTACAACGCTCATCAGGTCAACCATCCGCCGTTCCGGCGCGGGCATGCGGGCAAATCGCGAGAATTCGTCAACGATGCGCCGCAGATCCTCGGTCTGGCGGATGATGACGTCTGAATACTGCTCCAGCTGCGCGCGCTTATCGTCGGGCACCATCGGCGCAAATTTACGGCGCAGGCGTTCTGCACTCAACTGGATTGGCGTCAGCGGGTTCTTGATCTCATGCGCAATGCGGCGCGCCACGTCGCCCCAGGCCGCCATGCGTTGCGCACTGACGAGGTCCGAGACGTCATCGAAGGTGACTACAAAGCCCTCGACCTGTCCGTTCCCGCCGGCACGGGTGGACATGCGCACCAGCAAGACCTCTTCATGGTTGCCGCGCGAAATTCGAACCTCCTGCTGCGTAACGGCGCCGATTTTGCGCTCCAGCCGTTTGAGGACCGGGCCAAATTCGGGAACGGCGCGGGTCAGCATGGTCTTGTTGTAGGTGACTTCGTCCAGGTTGAGCACTTCAATCGCCGCAGCATTCGACATCTCAATCCGGCCCTTGGCGTCGAGCCCGATCACACCGGCAGTGACCGACGCGAGGATGCTGTCAAACAGGCGCCGACGCCGCTCGGTTTCCGCATTGGCCTCGACCAACGCATCGCGCTGGCCCTTGACCTGATGCGTCATCCGGTTGAACACGCGCCCAAGCATCGCGATTTCATCCTCGCCTCGGGTTTCCCGCACACGCACATCCAGATCCCCGGCTCCGACGCGTTGGGCGGCAGCGGCCAATTGCCCTACGGGGCGGGACAGGCGCTCAGCAAACCACAAGCCCAGCCAAATGGCGGCAAAAATGACGATTGCGGCAAACCCCAGATACAGCAGCGCAAATTGAAACAACAGGCGGCCCCGGTCGCGCTCGAGCTGTTGATACAGGCTGACCGTTTCACGCGTTTCATCAAGCAATAGCAAGACTTTACCGTCAACATCCCGGGTAACGTATAAATACCGATCCGCGAACGCTGGCAGGGCGACAAGTGCCCGAAACTCATAGTTTTGCTCATCGCGAATGATCACTGTCTCGCCGTTGCGTGCGCGGGCAATGGCGTCTTCGTCCGGCCGTTCGTAGTCGAACAGATAGCTCCGCTCGCCCCGCGCCCTAAGCGTGCCTTCGCCGTCGATGACATAGGCCTCGGGCAGCTCGCGCTGCATCTGGACCTGCCCCCGGTTCAGAAGCTCGCGAAACTGGCTTGGCGCGATCAGCGGAAAGCGTTGCTTCTGACCATTAAGAAAGCGTGCCAGCTGTTCGGCGTCGGCCGTGAGGTTTCGCATATGCTCATCCTGATAGGCCTCGGCCGCCTCAAGGGAGTTTCCGACCACGATCCGGACCCGCTCGGAAAACCACCCTTCAAGGCCGAAATTCAGGGTCACTGTCGCAAATACGGCGACCAGGACAGTTGGCAGCAATGCGATCAAGGCAAACACGCCCATGAGGCGAACGTGCAACTGTGACCCCGCCGCCGCCTTGCGCCGGTCCGCTAGAATGCGGATCACCCGATGTGCGACCAGCGCAGCGACCAGCAGGACATAGACAAAGTCGACCAGCAGGATCGGGCGTAAGACGCTTGCGGTTAACGCATTCTCAGAACTGAATGTAATACCGGTCACAATTGCCAAGACGGGACCCAACGCCACCAGGGCGAGGGTAAAGGCATTCTGGAAACGCCGCTCCTGAAACACCTGGAACGCGTGGGCAGAAAGACGGAGCGTTAAGCTCTGTTGCACGTGAGAAACAGCCGTGTTTATCCGGTACCTGTGGCCAGACTACATCATCTTTTTGCCACGAGTCACAGAAATGTCGAGGTCCTGGATTTTTTTCCGCAGCGTATTCCGATTGATCCCCAAAAGTTCCGCGGTCCGCACCTGATTACCCCGCGTTGCGGACAGCGACAGCGCTATCAGGGGCAATTCCACCTCTTTGATGATGCGATCATACAGGCCTGTGGGTGGCAGGTTTTCGCCGTGCAGATCGAAATAGCGCTTCAAGTGCGATTCGATTGCCTGGCTCAGCTTATGCCCCTGTTCGGCCTGCGGTCCGGCGACGGAACTGGGTCGGGCCTTGATCTCCTGCGCGACGACATTGGCCGAAATGGTCTCGTCGGGACATAAAACCGCAAGGCGTCGCATCAGGTTCTCAAGCTCGCGCACATTGCCGGCCCATTCCAGTTTGCGCAGCTCATCCAGAGCTTCAGTGCTGATGGTCTTGCGGGGCAGCCCCTCGGCCTCGGCGTTGCGCAGGAATGACCGCGCAAGGTCGGGAATATCGTCCAGCCGGTCCCGCAAGGGCGGCAGACGCACCGGGACGATGTTCAGCCGATAGAACAGATCCTCGCGGAAGCGGCCTTCGTTTACCAGGGCGCGCAGATCTTGATGCGTTGCCGCAATGATCCGCGCATTCGCCGTCAGCGTGTCCCGGCCGCCAACCCGGCTGAATTCATTGTCCTGCAGCACCCGCAAAAGCCGCGTCTGAGCCTCCAACGGCATGTCGCCGACCTCGTCCAGAAACAGAGTACCGCCCTGCGCCTGTTCGAATTTCCCGGCCCCTTCGGCCCCGGCAACGGCAGCTGTTCCGAACAGCTCGACCTCGATCATATCGGGCGGGACCGAGGCCATGTTGATAGCGACAAAATCACCCTCCTTGCGCAATCCGAACGTGTGGAGTGCACGGGCCACCAACTCCTTCCCGGTGCCGCTCTCGCCCGAGATCATCACCCCAAGATCGGTGGTCATGAGCCGCGCCATGATGCGATAGACATCCTGCATTGCCGGTGAGCGTCCAATCAGTGGCAGCTGCTGGGGCTTATCCTCGGTCTGATCCGCCCGGGGTTCGGGGCGGCGCTGTCGTGACAGCGCCTTGTTTACCTGGCTCAGAACCTCGCGCAGATCGAACGGCTTGGGAATGTACTCATAGGCACCAACCTCGGTGGCGCGAATGGCCGTCATCATGGTGTTCTGCGCCGACATCACGATGACCGGCAGATCCGGGCGCTTGCGCTGGATCGCGGGCAGCAGGTCAAGCGCATCACCGTCGGGCATCATCACGTCCGAGACCACGCAGTCGCCCTCGCCCTCTTCAATCCATCGCCAAAGCGTGGATATCGTCCCGGTCGAGCGGACGCGGCAACCGGCTCGGGTCAACGCCTGGCTCAGTACGGTCCGAATGGTGCGGTCGTCATCCGCAACGATTACTGTACCTTCCATCAGGGGGCCTCCTTGTTGGTCCCGGCCTCGCCGCCACTGGCAATCGGCAGCCGCACCCGAAACTCTGTCCGTCCGGGTTGGCTGTCGACCTCAACGACACCGCCGTGGTCACTCATCACCTTTGACACCAGCGACAGCCCAAGCCCCGAGCCGTTGGCTTTGGAGCTGACAAAGGGGTCAAAAACGTCGCGGATCAGCGTCTCGGGGATACCGCTGCCATTGTCGACGATCGAAACCAAAAGCGGCAGGCTCTCGGCTTTACGCCCCGGCAACGAGAGTTTGACGCCGGGTTGGTAACCGGTCCGGATCTTGATCATTCCGCCGACCTGCGGGCAGGCCTCGGCGGAATTCTTGAGCAGGTTCTGAAAAACCTGAAGCAGCTGGTCAAAATCGCCGACCGTTGGTGGAAGCGACGGGTCATATGTCTCGGAAAACCGAATGTGCTGGGCATAACCGGCATGGGCGGCGCGTTTGGCACGATCCAGAACGTCGTGAATGTTCACGGGCAATCGTTGCGTCGGGCGCAAATCGCCAAATGCCTCCACCCGCTCAACCAGGTTGCCGATCCGGGTCGCCTCACCCTGGATAAGCGTGGTCAACTCCTGTTCGTCATCGCCCAACTGCATCGAAAGCAGTTGCGCCGCGCCCGAGATCCCGGCAAGCGGGTTGCGTATCTCATGCGCCAGCATGGCCGCCATTCCGGTGACCGAGCGCGCAGCCGAACGATGCGCCAGCGACCGGTCCATCTGCGACGCGATGCTGGTGGGGTGAAACAGCAGGAGCGTGTGTTCGGACCCATCCTGTACGGCCGAGACATGAAGCGTAAAGGTTCGGCCCGGGCGATCCCCCCAGGCGATATCGACAGCATATTGCACGACCGAGGCGATACCAGCGCGGGTTTGCGCGATGCTTTCCAGGATCGGACTGTCGGTGCCCACAAACATCGGAAACGTCTTACGCTGCATTTGCCGCAACGACATTGAGAACTGGTTCTCGGCCGCCGCATTGCACGAGACAATCCGGTCTAGTGCATCGATAAGAAACGCAGGATAGGGCACGGCGCTCCAGTGAGGATCAGTTTGAAGGGACATCAGGCCGCCTCCGGTTGGGGTGCATCGGTAAGGTGCCGTATCGCGTCTAATGTTCGCTTGGGGCTTGGGGCGGTGAGGATGGTCCGGCGCACATCCGCCGGTACGCAGAGTTGGTCCATGTACCAGCTCAAATGCTTGCGCGCGCACTTCAGGCCAAGGGGCGCACCGTAGAATGTCAACATCGCCTCGTAATGCTCAGATATCATATCAATAAATGCAGGTTGTTCCGGCGCCGGTACCGCCGGCCTGCCGTCCAGCGCTGCCCGGATCTGCGCCAACGCCCAGGGCCGACCCTGCGCGCCGCGTCCAACCATGACACCCGCGGCACCCGACGCGCGCAACGCCTGCCGCGCCTGATCCGCCGAGGCAATATCGCCATTTGCAATCACGGGTATGGGCACCGCATCGACCACCTGACGGATCGCCGCCCAATTCGCGTGGCCCCGGTAAAACTGACATCGCGTCCGACCATGGACAACGATGCGGGAAATGCCGGCAGACCAGGCCCGCCGCGCCAGCACAGGTGCGTTCAGCGCGGCATCGTCCCAGCCAAGCCGTGTCTTCAGCGTAACGGGCACGTCGACAGCGCCTACAACCGCATCGATCAGGGTCAAAGCATGATCCAGATCGCGCATCAGCGCGGACCCGGAGTATCCGTTGGTGACTTTCTTGGCCGGGCAGCCCATGTTGATGTCGATCGTCTCGGCGCCCTGCCCGGCCAGCAGCCGCGCGGCCTCGGCCATCCAATGTGCGTCACGCCCGGCAATTTGGACAGCGGTGCAGGCTGCCGCCAATCCCAGCTCCGCGCGCGCCCGCGCCGAGGGCCTTGCCTGGACGACATCCTGACTGGCAATCATTTCGGACACTGTGCCGCTGGCGCCAAAGCGTGAAACCAACTGACGAAACGGCAAATCCGTTATTCCGGCCAGCGGTGCTAGAAAAACAGGCGTGTCGTGGTCATTTGTACGCATTGGGCTCACATGGTGCTCAAGAATTATACAGCAGGCTCTGGTTAACCGATGCTGGAGCTATGGGCAATCCACTTGTGTCCCACCGTAGCGTCAGCGTTAACTACCGCTGAGCCGGGAAAGGGATTCTATGTCTATCGCCGCCCTGGTTGTCGCTGCCGGCCGGGGCATCCGTGCGGGGGGTGACGGCCCCAAACAATATCGTCACATCGGCGGCGAACCGATGCTGACACGAACACTGCGCGCGTTGTTGAACCACCCTGCGGTCACCCTGGTTCAACCTGTCATCCATCCAACGGATGGCGCGCTCTACGAAGAGGCGAGTGCATGGATTGTCGACCAAAGGCTCCATTCCCCTGTTTTTGGGGGTGAAACGCGCCAGGCATCGGTCCGCGCGGGACTTGACGCGCTGATCTCCCATAACCCGGAGAAAGTGCTGATCCACGACGGTGCCCGGCCCTTTCCGGGGACAGCGTTGATCGAACGTGTCATCAGCGCGGTCGCCCCAGGCAGAGCGGCATTTCCGGCGCTGCCGGTTGTCGATACCCTCTGGCGGACCCGCGACGCGGTGGTACAGACAGACTCCAAGCGCGACGGCCTGTGGCGCGCGCAAACGCCGCAGGGCTTCCGTTTTGCCGAGATCCACGCAGCGCATGCCGCCGCAGACCCGCAGGCCACAGACGATATTGCCGTGATCCGGACAGCAGGACATCAGGCACATGTGGTCATGGGGGACGAAACGAACTTCAAGATCACCACACCCGCAGATTTCACCCGCGCGGAAACCCATTTGAGGTCCATCATGGATGTTCGCACCGGCAACGGCTTTGATGTGCATGCGTTCGCGCCCGGAAACAGCGTGACACTGTGCGGGATTACGGTTCCGCATGATCGCAGCCTCAAGGGCCATTCCGATGCCGATGTCGGCCTGCACAGTCTGACCGACGCGATCTTCGGCGCCCTGGCCGAAGGGGACATCGGGCAATGGTTTCCACCCAGCGACCCCGAGTGGAAAGGCGCGGCCAGCCATATCTTCCTGGAGAAAGCCGTGGAACGGGCGGCCGCGCGCGGTTTCAGGATCTCGCATTTGGACTGCACCCTGATCTGTGAAACCCCCAAGATCGGTCCGCACGCCGAAGCAATGCGGGCCGAGGTGGCGCGAATCACAAGGGTGGATCCGGGGCGGATCAGCATCAAGGCAACAACCTCCGAGCGGCTGGGATTTACGGGCCGCGGCGAGGGGATCGCTGCCATGGCCACCGCGACCCTGGTTTCGGGATGATCCGGGCAATCACCAGCTTCGGCTTTGTCGGGCTGATGCCGGTTGCCCCAGGTACATTCGGCTCGCTTGCGGCGATCCCCATGGCCTATCTTCTGCATGGCATCGGGGGGTTTCCGCTTCTGCTGCTGGCGACCGCCGCGGCGTTTCCATTGGGCATCTGGGCGACGGCGCGCTTGACCAAGGGGGGTGATCCGGACCCGTCCGAGGTTGTCATTGATGAAGTGGTCGGACAATGGATCGCCCTCTGGCCACTTTCGGCAGGCCTGTGGATGGCCCAGGCCGATCCATGGGTCTTTCCCTGGCCGGGCTGGGTTGGCGCTTTCGTGATGTTCCGCCTGTTCGACATCTGGAAGCCCGGACCGGTCGGTTGGGCGGACCGCAAACACTCCCCGTTTGGTGTTATGCTGGACGATGTGATTGCGGGCGTGCTGGCCGCCGTTGTCGTCACTCTCGCAGCCGCGCTCGCCCATGGATGGCTGATGTGACCCTCGCCGCCGAAGTGCTGGAGGCCTGCCGGACAAGGCGCTGGACGCTTGCAACGGCAGAGAGTTGCACAGGCGGGCTGATCGCGGCCGCCTTGACCGCTGTCCCCGGGAGTTCGGATGTTCTGGACCGCGGGTTTGTTACCTATTCGAACGCGGCCAAGATCGAACTGTTGGGCGTCACCAGCGCGAGCCTGGACGCCTTCGGTGCGGTATCGACGCAGGTGGCTGAGGAAATGGCGCAGGGTGCCCTGACCCGATCCGCCGTGGACATTGCAGTTTCCGTGACCGGGATTGCCGGCCCGGGCGGATCCGGGGTGAAGCCCGAGGGGCTGGTCTGCTTTGGGCTTGCCCTCCGAACTCAGCCGACCCAAGTAAGGGAGGTTAAGTTCGGGCCCGTTGGTCGATCCACCGTGCGATCCAAAAGCGTCGAATTTGCCTTGACCTGGGTGCACGAAACTGTGCGCGAGGCAGCACCATAAAGGAAAATAGACCGATCGACGCCGTCAGAGGGGCTTACGTTTTGGGGCCGTACAGCACCTCGGCCCGCGCCTCAAACGCCCGCACGATCCGGCGCATCGCCTCGTTGAACACGACACCGATCAGCGCCTGTAGAGTGCGCGACTTGAACTCGAAATCCACGAAAAACCGCACTTCACATTCAGTGTCCGAGACCTCGGTAAATTCCCAATGGTTGTTAAGGTAACGGAACGGCCCGTCCAGATACTCCACGTGGATTTTCCGCACCTCAGGCTCCAGTGTGACCCGGCTCCCAAACCGCTCGCGAAACACCTTGAAGCTGATCACCAGATCGGCATCGATGATCTTGCGATGACCCTCTTGCCTGGTCCGGCGAATTCGTGCGGCCGAACACCAAGGCAGAAACTCAGGATACCGCCCAATATCTGCAACCAGATCGTAGAGCTGGTCGGCGCTGTAGGGCATGGTGCGGTTTTCAGTATGGGTCGGCATAATGGGGTTATGGCGTGCCACACAAAGGTTGACAAAAGACCCCTTTGTCGCAGCCCGAGCACGCCGCGGCATTCAAACCCGCACAGTCGGCGGCGACTGATCCCCATCCTGTCAATGGTGCCTCCCGTTCAACCAGTGATGCGGCGATTGCCTAAGCGTCCTGACGAAGGGTGTCAAAGCGTGATGCTGCAATTTGGTCAGTACTACTCGGAGACGGGCCTAGCGCCCCTCCCCATTGGCAGGCTCATATAGCGCTTCCAAAGCCAAGGATTTCAAGGCGATAGGTGCCTTGTGCTGGACACTTGGCGCGAAGCCATTTGGGCATGCACAGTAAAGATGCGTATGGCACAATCGTGAATGCAGAGGATCCGCTCCCGATCCCTGCCGAAATGTACTCCAAGAACCAGGTTGTGTTCGGAAACCGCGCAGCTCCGTCGGGTATGCTTGCCCCGAGGGTTTCCGGATCAGCCCTCAGGGGTTAGGCACCGACCGACGAGGCCAGCTCAATTTGCGATTAGGATATTGAGATCAAACAAGATGTGCCTGAAGATGTAGGTATGAGATTTGCCGTCATTGCCGACATTCATGGAAACGCGCCCGCCCTAGAAGCGGTGATCGCGGACATGCAGCGTTTCAATGTGGCGCGGGGCGTAAACCTTGGTGATCACTTCAGCGGCCCGATTGATCCCGCGAAAACAGCCGATCTGCTGCTTAGTCAGGAGTTTGCTTCCATCCTCGGCAATCACGACCGATGGTTGATCGAGCAGGATATCTCGGACATGGGACCGTCGGACAGGGTTGCCATGGATGCTCTTACGCCACCGCATCTAGATTGGCTACGGTCGCTCGATGCGACAAAGACAGTTTTCGACGACGTGTTCCTGTGTCACGGCACACCGACCAGCGACCTCACCTACTGGCTTGAACGGGTGGACGCAAACGGGCTTGTTCGTTCTGCCAATCGGGAGGAAATCGAACGAGAAGCAGATGGGATAGATGCCAGCCTAATTCTCTGCGCCCACACGCATATTCCGCGATCTGTGCATCTGTCGGATGGGCGGATGGTGCTGAACCCCGGCAGTGTTGGCTGCCCGGCTTACGACGATGATTTGCCGGTCTATCACCGCGTTCAATCCGGAACGCCAAACGCCTCCTACGCTATTGTCGAGGGGACGGGCAAGCAAAGAGAGATCACGTTTCGTTCGATCCCTTACGACACACATGCAGCCGCGCAGCTGGCTCTGGCAAATGGCCGCGAGAGCTGGGCGCGGGCACTTGCGACCGGCTGGCTGGATACGCCGGGCAACTGAGCGGCTTGTGACCGGCCTGACCGCCACCGGGGAGGTTACTGACACGAACGTTCACCGGATTTCCCCCGTTTTGGTGGACAGATCTGCCACAAACAACGCTGTCTCTGCCGTTACATTTGTGCGTTGGATCAACTCGGCCGCCAAAACCATATCACGCCGCTCCGCGCGGTTCGGGACACCAACCCGCGCAAGATCGAGCGGCGGGTGTTTTGGCCGATTGCGGCCGCGCGCGGTTGCGGCGGCTTGAAAAAAAGCCTGCGTTTTCAGCGAAAATTCAGAGGATGGTTGACAACGCCCCGCATTTGCCGCTCGGGTCAACTCGAAGTCACAGGGAAGCGCTATGGATCCCGATCACACTGCCTATGCCATCGATCGGATGATTTCCGCCAAATCGATCGCCGCGCGGGTTGAGGAATTGGCCCGGAGCATCTCCGAACATTTCTCCGGGACTGACAAACTGGTTGTGGTGGGCCTGCTGCGCGGATCCTTTGTGTTCATCGCCGATCTGGTCCGCGAGTTGGATCTGCCGGTCGAGGTCGATTTTATCGAAGCCTCATCCTACGGGATGGGGACCACAAGCAGTCGGGAAGTTCGGATCCTGAAGGATCTTCGGGGTGAGATCCAGGGGCGTGACGTGCTGGTGGTCGAGGATATCGTGGATACAGGCTTTACGCTGCATCATGTGCTCAAGATACTCAGAAACCGCAAACCCGCGCGGCTAGAGGTTTGCGCATTGCTAGACAAGCCGTCCCGGCGCGAAGTGGATATGAAAGCCACATGGACCGGTTTTGAGATCCCCGACGAGTTCGTGGTGGGCTATGGAATCGACTACGCACAGCGGAACCGGAACCTGCCATACATAGGTGTGGTCCGGTTCACCGGCTGATCAGCTAAGCCCATCACCTTACGCACGTATCAGGGGCGGCAACGGGTATGCGATCCGGACGGAATCCGCTTGGGGCTCGGGATCAGCCCTGAAACTGTTGATAGCAGGCGCTGATCTGCTGATCGCGCTGTTCCCGGGCAATGGCCAGACGTCCGCGGGTCGAGGCGAGTTTGCGTTCCTCGGCAGCCAGGTCGATCGGTACCGGCGTCTCGATCGTGCGATACCGGACCTGGTTGCACGTCGAAAGGCTTCCACGAAAGCGATCGCCAAATGCAGTACCCGCGCAGAACTGGACGCGGCTTCTGGGGACAACGCGCCGTTCCACAGCGTATCCTCGCGCGATGTTGCCCTCGGCAATGCGCGCGGCTTCCTGCAAATTGGCAAACTGGCGCGCGGCACTGTCAACGCATTGCTCAAGAGGTGATGAGCATGCGGCAAGCAACATCAGCGGAAGAACAGCAAGATTTCTCATGGGAATATTGTAACGCGAGTCGCTCCGCCTGGCCAAGTCACGAAACGTACGCGCGTATTTCGGATGACACGCGCGTGTGCCGCGCTGGCACCACCCCCCCTGCCTGCGCCGCGTACAAGCACATCTGCAGACAAGGTACTTTCACCCGCAGCAACCGTACCTCAACGGCTTTCACCCAAGGTTGAACCCTAGTCTTCCCGGTCCTTGCCAAGCCGCATCACCGCGATGCCCATGGACACGGCACCAAAGGTCAGCCCGTTCTGAAAGAACAAGACTGCTGTTGCCAGCCCAGTATGGTCGTTTTGCAGCAGCTCACCCAGGCCCAGTACGTTAAACCACAGAAACACCAACAGCAGCGCCGAACCGATCACAAAGCCCTGGATCGCATGAAAAGCCATGAACCGAACCAGTTTCGGAAGTCTATTGGGTCGCATCTCACACCTCCTATGCGGACAGCGATGTATTACGCGGGGTTGTTCAATTCAAACATCATGGCATAACGACGGGACATCAACAAAGGCGTTTCAATCATGAAAACAATGCCGCTCGGTCGTACCGGATTGACCGTCCCGCAGCTGTGCCTGGGCACCATGACAATGGGTACCCAGGTTTCGGAAACCGATGGCCATCGGCAGATGGACGTATCGGTCGCACATGGCGTGAACTTTTTCGACACGGCAGAGCTTTATTCCACCGTACCGGTCAGCGCCGAGACACAGGGCGACAGTGAGCGGATCGTCGGGACATGGCTGGCGCAGCGTGGCCGCCGCGATGACGTAATTGTCGCAACCAAATTGTCCGGCGCTGGGGTTGGACACATCCGGAACGGGGCACCGATGTCGGGCGCTGTGTTGACTGAGGCGGTGGAGGCTTCTCTCACCAGGTTGCAGACGGATGTGATCGACCTCTACCAGCTTCATTGGCCCAACCGTGGGCATTACCATTTCCGGCGCCAGTGGAACTACGACCCGACCGATCAGGTCACCAGCGATGTAGAGGCGCACATCGCGGATATGCTGGGCGTGCTGGGCGATCTGGTCAACGCTGGTAAGATCCGCGCGATCGGGCTGTCGAACGAAACTGCCTGGGGGACCATGAAATTCCTGCAGATGGCCGAGGCTGGTGGACTGCCCCGTGTCGCAAGCGTGCAGAACGAGTATTCGCTGCTGTACCGCCCGCATGACCTGGATTTCGCCGAGCTTTCCCATCACGAGGATGTCGGGCTGCTTGCCTATTCGCCGCTGGCGGCCGGTGTGCTGAGCGGCAAATACAGTGGCGGGGCCCTTCCACCACATAGCCGGGGCACTGTAAACGCCGGTATGGGCGGCCGGCTCAATGATCGTGCGCTGGCCGCGGCGGACGCCTATACGGCACTGGCGCAGGAAAACGAAATGGATCCCTGTGTCATGGCGCTGGCCTTTTGTATGTCGCGTCCATTTATGACATCAGCGATATTTGGTGCCACGAGCGAAGCGCAGTTGGAGACGGCATTGCTTGCGGCAGAAACGACCCTGTCGGACGATTTGCTTGCCAGGATCTCAGCAATCCACCGGGCCCACCCTAGCCCCTATTGAGCAGTGCTCTACTTCGCCTACGGCTCAAACCTGTTGACACCCCGTTTGACGGCCCGATGCGCGTCGGCGCGCGTGATTGGGACAGCGCGGCTCGAGGGTTATCGAATGGCTATCGCGAAGGAAAGCTGGCGCGACCGCTCAGGCAAGGCAACCATCCTCGCCGGTGGCGGTACAACCCATGGTGTATTGTTTGACATCGCAACCGACGAGATCCCGGCACTTGACCAGATCGAAGGGGTCGGCAAGGGCTATGACCGATTGGAGGGCGCACTGGTTGCGATGGCCGGGGACACCGTAACGGCGGTCACCTATGTTGCGACAGAGCCAAGACCCGGTCTGACGCCCTATGACTGGTATCTGGCTCTAATCCTGGCTGGCGCGCAGGAACACGGGCTGCCCGCTGTGGCCACGGCGCTCCGCACCCAGCCCTACAGCCCGGATCCCGATCGCAATCGCCCTGGTCGGCTGGCGGCGGTGCGGGCATTGGCAGATGCGGGCCACCACGACTGGCGTACCCTTTTGCCCGGTTAAGGGTTAGGAGGGCGGCGCAAGCAGCTCGTCAAGCTGGGCTGCAAACCAGTCGTGTGGGATGAAATGCCCGCCCGGGTGCACATCCAGAGCAACGGTCTGTCCGGAACGGCAGGTGGCCCAGGTCGTTCGCTCAAAGGTCAGGAACTCCCGCGCATTCCACTGGCGCGGGCCGGTTGGCGCCGCGCAGCCCATCCGCTCGCGCCACAACGCCACCGGGAACAGCACGTCGCCACCCGCGCCAAAGGGAAACCGCATCACCGTGTCGCTGGTACCATGTACATGACGAACATTCGCCGGGTGCGTCGCACACCCCTCGTCCTGGCGCAGCGTGCCCGACACCGCCAGCAGCGCGTGAACATCGGCCCCGTCTTCGCAGACAAAGCGCCACGCCATCGCCGAGCCATAGGAGTATCCCGATACAAAAATACGGGTCCGGTCAATCGGATACCGCGTGGCCGCATCCTCAAGCACAGCCCGGGCAAAGGGGACATCGGCGCTGCCAGTGTCCCAGAAGTCCCAGGTTTTTCGCACACCATTCGGGGCCAGCAACAAGACACCGCGCGGGGCCGTTGCGGTTGCGATCCGCGGATGTCGGACCGTCAGCGTGCCCTGCCGCGCCCAGCCATGAAAGTGCAGCATCACCGGCAGTGGGGAGACGCCATCCCAACCATCGGGCTCGCGGACGTGATAAGACCGTTCACCAAGCTGGCACGGAATCTGGCCGGTACAGGCCGTCTGAGCGGGCACCGCAGTCGGTAGGATCAGCAGGGCGAAAAGAAACAGAAAGCGGGGCATGGGTGGTCCTGGATAACATATGACACCGGCAACGTTAGCGTGCCGCTTCGCATTCTGAAATCACAAGCCTGTCACTGCGCCCTTTCCCGGGCGTCTTCCAGAACCAGCCATTCTTCTTCGGCCGCGCTGAGCAATGCCTGCCGCTCGGCCAACGCCTCGGTCGCCTTTTCGAACTTTGCCGGAGTGCTGGTATAAACCTCAGGGTCGGACAGGAAGGTTTCGAGTTTGGCGATCTCTGCCTCCAGCCGCTCAATTTCCGCCGGCAGCTGGCCAAGTCTGCGTTCCTGAGCATAGCTTAACTTGACCTTCTTGGCCGGTGCAGGCTTGGCCTGCTTGGCGGCCGGTTTGCGGCGTGCGGCAGGTTCCGGTTGCGGCGGCGCGTAGCCCTGGGCCAACATGTCGGAATACCCACCGGCATAGACCGTAGCGTGCCCCTGCCCGGTCATGGAGATGGACAAGGTTGCGACACGATCCAGAAAATCTCGGTCGTGGCTGACCAACAAAACTGTCCCGTCAAAATCCGCGACCAGCTCCTGAAGCAAATCGAGCGTTTCAACATCCAGATCATTGGTCGGCTCATCCAGAACCAGGACGTTGCTTGGGCGCGCCATCAGGCGTGCCAGCAGCAACCGGGCCTTTTCGCCCCCCGACAGGCTGCGCACCGGGCTGCGGACCTGCGCCTCGGTAAAGAGGAACTCCTTCAGGTAGCCTACAACATGCCTGGGAGCCCCGCGGACCATGATCTGATCACCACCGGTCGATGCACCCAACTGCGGATCCGAGATCAGATTGTCCGAGAGCGAGGCATCGGGGTCCAGCTGCGCCCGGGACTGGTCAAACACGGCCAGCTCCAGGTTGGTGCCCAGTCGAACCCGTCCGCTGTCCGGCGCAAGCTGACCGGTCAACAGGTTCAACAGGCTTGTCTTACCCACGCCGTTTGGCCCAACCACGGCAACCCGGTCGCCGCGTTCGACACGGAGGTCAAAGTTGCGGACGACCGGTCCATCACCGAAATCGAGGTTGACGCCGTCGGCTTCGATGACCAGCTTGCCAGATTTGGGCGCCGCCCCAAGGGCCATGGCCGCAGGACCGCTGCGTCGAAGCTGTCCCGCGCGGGTCTGGCGCAACTCTTCCAAACGCCGAACACGTCCCATATTACGCTTGCGTCGCCCCGATATCCCCTCGACCGACCAACGCGACTCAGCCTTGATCAGCCGGCCGAGTTTGTGCCGGGCCTGATCTTCTTCGTCATAGGTCTTGTCGCGCCAATCCTCGAAGCCCTCGAAACCTTGCTCACGCCGCCGCAGCTGACCGCGGTCAACCCACAGCATGGCCCGTGTCAGGCGCCGCAGTACCGCACGATCATGTGAAATCAGCACATAGGCGCGGCGGGTCTCGGCAAGGGTGTTTTCCAGCCAGCCGATCATTTCGATGTCGAGGTGGTTCGTCGGCTCGTCAAGCAACATCAGATCCGCGTCACGGCTCAGCAATCGCGCCAGCGCCGCCCGCCGCCGCTCACCCCCCGAGGCATGTGCAGCCGGTCGGGTCCCGTCAAGCTTCACACCCTCCAGGGCGATATCGGCGCGATAGTATTCCGCAGGCTCCAACCCCTCTTGGACAAAGTCGACCAACCTGTCATAGCCCGCGAAATCGGGATCCTGCTCCATGTAGGCAACCGATTTTCCAGGTGGGACAAACCGGGTTCCGGTGTCCGGTTCGACGCGTCCCGCTATCACTTTCAGAAGTGTCGACTTTCCGGACCCGTTGCGGCCCACCAGACCGATCCGATCCCCTGGCGCGATGCTCAGGTTCACCCCGCTGAAAAGCGGCGCGCCCCCAAAACCAAGGGTGATGTCTGCCAGGGTCAAAAGCGGTGCGGCGGCCATGGCGGGGTCTTCCCATGCAATCATCCGGCTTGCAACCCGCGCGACACCGGCTAGGAAGATCCCAGAAGGAGAGCCTTATGTCGCGAACAGCCCAGCAACTTGCCAGCGCCTTTGCACCCCCGGTAATGGAGGCGCGTGCCTGGGCCGACGCGGCGGAGTTGCCCGCAGATCTGCCGATGCTCAACCTGAGCCAGGCCGCCCCGGTCGATCCACCGCCGCAGGCGCTGCGCGAAGCCATGGCAGACATCGTGCTCAATGACCCGGGCGCTCACCTCTACGGCCCGGTTCTGGGCCTTCCCGCGCTGCGACAGTCGGTGGCGACCGGCTGGAGTGCGACCTATACGGCCAGCCTCAGTCCGGATCAGGTGGCCATCACCTCCGGCTGCAACCAGGCATTTTGCGCGGCAATCGCGGTTGTCGCAGACGCAGGTGACAATGTGATCCTGCCGACGCCCTGGTATTTTAATCACAAGATGTGGCTTGACATGGCGGGCGTGGATGCACGGCTGCTGGCCTGCGGACCGGGGATGCAGCCCGAGGTGTCCAAGGCAGAGCAGCTCATCGACGACCGCACGCGCGCCATAGTTCTTGTCACGCCCAACAATCCGACCGGGGCCGAATACAGCGCGGACCTGCTCGACGCATTTGCGGATCTGGCCAGCGCCCGCGGATTGGCGTTGATCATCGACGAGACCTATCGCGATTTCCACAGCCGGATGGGACCGCCGCACCACCTGTTTAGCAGGGACTGGCAGGAAACCGTAATCCAGCTTTACTCGTTTTCAAAGGTCTACCGCTTGACCGGGCATCGTGTCGGCGCCCTGGTTGCGTCGGCCCGCCGGATGGCAGAGATCGAGAAGTTTCTGGACACAGTCACCATTTGCCCCAATCAGCTGGGGCAGCGTGCCGCGCTTTGGGGTATGGAAAACCTGGTCGAATGGGTCGCCGCGGAGCGGGCGGAAATTCTGGCGCGAAAAGCATCAATCCAAAGCGCCCTCGACACGCTGCCGGGATGGGAGATCCTGGGCTGTGGCGCCTATTTTGCCTATGTCCGCCACCCCTTCGACCTACCGTCGGATCGGTTGGCGCAACGCTTGGTGGCCGAGGCAGGTGTCCTGCTGTTGCCGGGGACGATGTTTGCCCCAAAGGCGGTCGATGGCGGCGATGGGCAGGCCGAGCGGCAGCTCAGGATCGCCTTTGCAAATGCTGACCGTGCCGGGATCGAAACCCTGCGCGAACGCCTGGCGGGTTTCACCCCGTGACAGCCCTTGCAGCCCCGATGGTCAGCGCCTAAAACCCTGAGGCGTCATCTGCCACAGGTCAGGGATTTTCTGCATGCTCAACATGTTTCGGTCCTCGGGGAAGTCCAAGGGAATGTCGATCGTGGTATGGATCCTGCTCGGGCTGCTTATCATCGGGCTGACAGGGTTTGGTCTGGGCGGGGCTGTGTCGGGGCTTGCCGGTGCCAGTGTGGCCCGTGTCGGCGGCCAAACGGTCGAAACCGAGGATTTCATCCGCCAGCTCGACCGCCAACGCAATGCTTTTGCGCAGAGCACCGGCCAGGCGGTGACCATGTCGCAGGCACAGTTGTTCGGGCTGGACCAACAGGTTCTGTCGCAAATGATCACGCGCGCGGCGCTGGACGACCAGGTCGCGGATATGGGCGTGTCGGTGGGTGATCAGATCGTGCGCGACCAGTTATCCGGCAGCGGCCAGTTTCAGGGGGTCGACGGCAGTTTTGACCAGACCTCGTATGAATTCTTCCTGCGCCAGTCGGGACTGACGCCAAGCCAGTTCGAGGATCAACTGCGCCGCGATGCGGCCCGTACCCTGCTGGAGGTCGCGGTCGCGGGTGGCGTCGAGATGCCCGACCTTTTCGCTGAAACGCTTTTGATACAACTGGCCGAAGAACGCAGCTTCTCCCTCGTTCGACTGACGCCCGCCCTGCTGGCAGAACCGATCCCAGAACCGACCGAGGCCGAATTGCGAGCCTTCTACGACGAAAACCCGGACCTGTTTACGACAGCTGAGACGCGTGTGGTCTCGTATGCGTCTATGTCCCCGGATCAGATGGCCGACACGATCGAGGTTACGGATGCGCAGGTCCAAGATCTGTATAACGCCCGCGCGGATGCTTATGACCAGCCCGAACGCCGCATTGTGGACGTGCTTGGCTTCGGGTCCGAAGCGGACGCCCAGGAGGCGTTGGACCAGATCAATGCAGGCGCGCAGAGCTTTGACGATCTTGTATCCGCTCGTGGGCTGGAGAACCGCGACATCACGCTTGGTCCTATTACCCGTGACTCTTTGGGTGCCAATGCAAGGGACGTGGTTTTCGGCGCGGCCGAACCGGGCGTATTCGGGCCGGTGCAATCCGATCTGGGACCTTCTCTGTATCGCGTGAATGCCATTCTGGCGGCGCAAACACGCAGCCTTGATGATGTCTCGAACGAATTGCGTGCAGAACTGGCCTCGGACGCGGCGATTGATGCCGTGCTCGACCTGATCGACCCGGTGCAGGACCTGCTCGCGGCCGGTGCCACGCTTGAGGAAGTCGCGCAGGAAACCGGACTTGGCTTTGGCGAGATCGGGTTGACAGCGGTTCCGGCGGACAGCGGTCTTGGCGCCGATCTGACATTCCGCGCCGAGGCGTTCGAGGCCGAGGTGGGTGAAGAGCGTGACCTGGTAGAGCTGGACAACGGCGGTATTGCCGCCGTGCGTGTCGAGCGGGTGGACCCGCCCATGTTGCGGCCC
This sequence comes from Pseudomonadota bacterium, assembly GCA_039190275.1. Classification (GTDB taxonomy): domain Bacteria; phylum Pseudomonadota; class Alphaproteobacteria; order Rhodobacterales; family Rhodobacteraceae; genus Halovulum. The sequence continues at coordinate 23,993 of JBCCYF010000030.1, forward strand.
TACGAGGATGAAACAGCGGCAATCCGCGAAAACTGGGCAGCGGCGGCACGTGCAGCGGCACTGGCAGAGCAGGCGGCGACCCTCAAAGCGCAACTGGACGAGGGGCGGCAGTTTGCATCTGTCGCTGAGGGGCTTGAGCGGCGCGATTTCGGACCGGTGAACCGCAACGGCGCCATTGACCCGGATCTTCCGCCCGAACTCCTGTCCCGTGTTTTTGAACTGGACCAAAGCGCCTCCGCAGTGATCGAGGATCTGGACGGCGCAGTCCTGGTACAGGTCACCGGGGTCACGGCCTTTGATCCCGACGCGGCGGAAAACGCGGACCGCGTCGAAGCGCTGAAAACCGAACTGAACAGCAGCCTTTCGAGCACGCTGTTTCAGGCCTATGCGCAGCAGTTGGTCGACGCGACCAGTGTTTCCATCAATCAACAACTGATCACCGATACGTTGGCGCTGTATCCCTGATGGAGTTATCGCCCGCCTTCGACCAGTTCGAAGCCAAGCACGGGACCGGCGCAAACCAGCTGGTCTGGGCCCGGCTGGTGGCGGACCTGGACACCCCGGTTTCGCTGATGCTCAAGCTGGCCCAGGCCCGCGCTGACAGCTTTATGCTTGAGTCGGTGACCGGTGGTGAGATCCGTGGCCGGTATTCGGTAATCGGCATGCGCCCGGACCTGATCTGGCGCTGTCACGGGACACAAGCGGAAATCAACCGGCAGGCCCGGTTCGATGCTGAGGCCTTTGAGGCAGTGGCCGAGGATCCGCTGACCTCGCTGCGGCAGGTCATTTCGGAAAGTCGCATTGACCTCCCCCCGGTCATTCCACCGATCGCGGCCGGTCTGTTCGGGTACCTTGGATATGATATGATCCGCCTTGTCGAGCATCTGCCGGATGTGAACCCCGATCCCCTTGGCCTGCCGGACGCCATGTTCCTGCGGCCGACGGTGATCGCCGTTGTGGACGGCGTAAAAGGGGAGGTGACAGTTCTGAGTCCCGTTTGGGCGGGCGATGGGCAATCGGCGCGCGCGGCCTATGCGCAGGCCGCCGAACGGGTGATGGATGCGGTGCGCGATCTGGACCGGCCGGCCGTGGGCGAACGCCTGCCGCCCGGCCATGCGGATCCGTTGACTGCCGAGGCAACCTCGAACACCTCGCAGGCCGCGTATCATACGATGGTCGAGCGGGCCAAAGACTACATCCGCGCCGGTGACATTTTTCAGGTTGTCCCCTCGCAGCGCTGGTCTGTACCGCTGGATGCGTCCCCCTTTGCCCTGTACCGGGCGCTACGGCGCACCAATCCTTCCCCGTATATGTTTTTCTTCAACATGGGCGGCTTTCAGATTGTCGGCGCGTCGCCCGAAATTCTCGTGAAAGTCGAGGGTGATGTGGTCACCATACGGCCGATTGCGGGGACCCGTCCGCGGGGCAGTACCGTGGCCGAGGATCAGGCGCTGGAGGCTGACCTGCTTGCCGACCCAAAGGAAACCGCCGAACACCTGATGCTGTTGGACCTGGGCCGAAACGATGTTGGTCGGGTCTCAAAAATCGGCAGCGTCGATCCGAATGAACAGTTCATCATCGAGCGCTACTCCCATGTCATGCACATTGTCTCAAACGTGAACGGCAGGCTGTCGGATGAACATGATGCGCTCTCGGCCCTTTTGGCCGGTTTGCCGGCCGGGACCGTGTCGGGCGCCCCAAAAGTGCGCGCGATGGAATTGATTGATGAGTTGGAAACGGAGAAGCGCGGAATTTATGGCGGCGGGGTCGGGTATTTCTCGGCCAACGGGGATATGGATATCTGCATCGCGCTGCGGACCGGTGTCGTGAAGGACAACACGCTGTACGTTCAGGCCGGCGGGGGCGTCGTGTTTGACAGTGACCCCGAAGCCGAATTTCAGGAAACCGTAAACAAGGCGCGGGCTCTGCGTCAGGCCGCCGCCGAGGCGGGCGCGTTTATGGACCGTTCGTCCGGGAACTAGGTCCGCTTTGCGAAGTCCCGACCGGTGTCCCAGCCCGGGCCAATGACCCTCTGGAACCGGAGCCGTGCCGACCTCAATCGGTAAGCCACCGTCCCGGGCAAACCCATCCCGGACAATGCTTGGCCTATCGGCACGGTGCGCCACGGACAACGCATGCCCCGGTTACGATGATCGTTTTTCCGGCCAACACCTTCGGTGCCTCCTCAGGGTTCGCGCGGAGACGCCTGCGACGTCAGCCTCTGTTCAGGCGGCCCCTTCTTGCGCAACGGGTACGTGAGGGTGGCAATAGAAATGAGTGCCTGGCGGCTCTAGTTACCGCCGCGTACCACCGCATTGCCCAGTCCGGTCCATCCCACCATGCTTTCGGGATAGAGCTTTACACCCTCAACACCCGCAAGTTCCGAGGCGGCAAACCAGTTCGTGGCGGCCCAATGCCCGGTGTTGCAGAAACTGACCAGGGGCGCGTTGGCGTCTGCGGCTATGGTTTGGATCTGGGTGATCATGTCATCGGGCGCATCGACGCGCGGCGTACCGCTTTGAAACCAGGTTGAGTGCACGATGTTCAGCGCCCCCGCCAGCGTTCCCGCCTCACGCGCCGCACCGTGTTTCTGTTCGCCCTTGAAGAAGGCTTCCGGCCGCGCGTCCAGCAAAACCGCCTCGGATTCACCGGCAACAACCGATTCAACACCCTCTGCGTCAATCATCCACTTGCCAGACCAGCTGAGCGTAATGTTTGACGGCTCGGGCGTGCTTGCACCGGTCACGGGCGTGTTGCCCGGCGCCCAAGCGTCGAACCCGCCGTTGAGGATTGACAGGTTTGCGAATCCGGCGGACTTGAGGGTCCAGTACACGCGTGCGGCCGACCCGAAATCGGTGGCATTCTTGCCCTGATGAACCACCAGAACGGGCTGATCCTGCACAAGACCCGCGGTGCTCAGAACCGCCTCCAAAGCGGCAAGGTCGGGGACGCGACCAGGATTGTCCTTGGGACCGCGGTACAGACCATATGGTGTATTGGCGGCCCCCGGGATGTGACCCGCCGCAAAATCCTCGGCGCCCCGGATATCAAGTATCTGTATACCCGCCAGGTCCGCATCCGGTTCGGTCAATGGCCCAAAGGCCCCGGCGCTGACCGCACTGAATGACATGAAAACCAAAGCCAGAATATGTCGCATTGCATTTCCCCGATATGTGTCGCCCCCCTCATATTTAGCCAAGCGAACGGCTTATTGTAACCTCCGGGGCGCGCACCATCCCGTGAGCACAACCCAAAATCAGACCCGCTGTCGCAAGTCAGCCAAGTTGCGCCGCCATGCGCCATTGCCACCGCGCCGCAAACCGCTAAAACCGGGCAACACATCTGACGTTGGGACCAGAAGATGGCCGAGACCGATCCGCTGGTGATTTTCATGCCTTCGGGCAAAAGGGGGCATTTCCCCTCCGGCACCAGCGTCCTAACCGCTGCGCGTCAGCTGGGTGTGGATCTGGACAGTGTGTGTGGCGGGCGCGGCATTTGTTCACGATGCCAGATCACGCCCAGCTACGGCAGCTTTGCCAAACATGGGCTGCATGTGGGCCCCGAAGCGCTGAGCCCCTGGAACGCGGTCGAGGAACGCTACAAGTCCAAACGCGGGTTAATCGATGGACGCCGCCTGGGGTGCCAGGCCCAGATCATGGGCGATGTTGTGATTGACGTCCCCCCCGAGAGTCAGGTCCACAAGCAGGTCGTCCGCAAACGGGCGGAGGCCCGTGACATCACCCTCGATCCCTGCACAAGGCTGTTCTATGTCGAAGTCGAGCAACCGGACATGCATGTGCCCTCGGGCGATCTGGAACGGCTCAAGACAGCGCTGGCGGCGCAATGGGATTTACCGGCGCCGCAGGTAGATCCCCGCATTCTCCAAAAGCTCCAGACCTGCCTGCGCAAAGGCAATTGGACCCTGACCTGTGCACTGTTCCAACCCAGCAATGGCAATCCGCCGCGCCTGATCGAGATATGGCCCGGATATACCGAAGCACGCCTGCTGGGCCTTGCCATAGATTTGGGATCGACCACCATCGCGGGCCATCTGTGCGACCTGAGCAGCGGCGAGGTTCTGGCGTCAAGCGGGATCATGAACCCACAGATCCGCTTTGGTGAGGATCTGATGTCGCGCGTCTCCTATGCGATGATGAACTCAGGTGGCGCGGCCGAGATGACGACGGCTGTCCGCGACGCCATGAATACGCTGGTCCGCGAAATCACAGCCGCTGCGCAAACAGACCCCGACCAGATTGTCGAGGCGGTCGTGGTCTGCAATCCGGTGATGCATCACCTTCTGCTGGGGATCGATCCGGTTGAGCTGGGTCAGGCGCCCTTTGCGCTGGCCGCATCTGATGCGCTGACGTTGGAGGCGCGGGCGCTTGATCTGAAACTGCATCCTGCCGCGCAAACCTATCTGTTGCCTTGCATCGCGGGTCATGTCGGCGCGGATGCCGCTGCCGTTGCGCTCAGCGAAAGCCCCGATACGTCGGAGGATCTGGTGCTGATCGTAGACGTCGGAACAAATGCGGAGATCCTGCTGGGCGACCGGGAGCGGGTGCTGGCCTGCTCCTCCCCCACTGGTCCCGCGTTCGAGGGCGCACAAATCTCCAGCGGCCAGCGCGCGGCGCCAGGCGCGATCGAGCGGGTTGAGATCGACCCGGTCAGCAAGGAACCCCGGTTCCGGGTCATCGGCTCGGACATCTGGTCGGACGACCCGGCGTTCGATCCCGATACACGGGTCACCGGTATCTGCGGCTCGGGGATTATCGAGGCGATTGCCGAAATGCGGATCGCAGGGTTGGTCGACGCCGGCGGTCTGATCGGAAGTGCGGCGCAGACCGGCACGGCGCGTTGTGTCCCCGAAGGCCGCACCAACGCCTATGAACTACATGATGGCAGCGCGTCAGGCGGCCCGCGCATCTTGGTCACGCAGGGCGACATCCGGGCAATACAACTGGCAAAATCGGCGCTTTATGCTGGCGCACGGCTCCTCATGGACCAGATCGACGTCGATACGGTGGACCGGGTGGTTCTGGCAGGGGCGTTTGGTGCCCACATCAGCCCGCGCCATGCCATGGTTCTGGGCATGATTCCGGACTGCGACGTCGCCAAAGTGACTTCAGCCGGAAATGCCGCCGGAACCGGAGCACGCATTGCCCTGTTGAATGCCGCGGCCCGGCGGTCCATCGAGAACACTGTCAGCCGGATCGAGAAGGTGGAAACCGCCATCGAACCTCGGTTTCAAGAGCATTTCGTCGCGGCCAATCACATCCCCCACGCAACCGCCCCGTTCACCCGGCTGCGCGCCGGAACGCCCCTGCCCGACGTGAGCTTCAACGCGGCCAATGAGGACGGGCAGCGCAGACGACGGCGCAAGGTTCGGGGATAGGGCCGCGCCGTGCGGATCTTCAACACGCCTTACAGGCTTGCACTGTTTACCGTACTGCCGCCCCTGTTTGTCTGCCTGGCCTTGTGGAGCGCTGTGGTGCGCATGCCAGTACAGCTTGACCTTGAGGAACGTGGAGTGCGCACCACCGCGGTGGTCGAGGCGGTCAGTGCCAAATTCCGGACCACCTGGGCGACCCCCGGTGGGAGATCTGTACGCATATCCTATCGGTTCACGACACGTGCCGGTGACGTCATCCAAGACAGAATGCGCCGATCCTATAACTACAACGCACCGGTAACGGCGGGCAGACAGTTCTCGCTGACGTATTTACCTGAGGCACCGCACAAGCACTTCTCGTCGTTGCAACCCAGATACGCGTCCTGGTTTACGACCTATGCCTTTCTTGGTCTGGCCGTGGTATTCGTGGCCCTGGCCATCTACGAGTATTGGCGGAGACCGGCGGGCTGGACAGGGCCTCGACTGTGGCCTCCGGTGACGTTTTGGTAGGCCGCGCGCCGATTCTCACGTCCCGTGCGCCGGTTCCTGACGTTACATCGCACCGAGATCGCGGTTGCTGTCGGTTAAAATCTTTTTGCAATGAGGCGATGCGGTCAGCGCCCATCGGCTTGTTCCCGCTTACAACGCTTGCCTGACTTGGGTACGGCTGGTTCTGGCTCGGGCAGCCCGACCGGCGCATGATGCCCGTGCGGGCCATGCCATGTGCACAGACCTGTGGAACGGCAATAGGGTGATGTGAAGATATAACAATATCAATCTATTACCGACATATTAAACCATAGAACGCGCGCCGGGAGTGGCCCATACGCCCTATTGACCGCATCGGGCCCGGCAGCTACACCGGTGTCCCGGCGCGGGCGTAGTTCAGTGGTAGAACGTCAGCTTCCCAAGCTGAATGTCGTCGGTTCGATCCCGATCGCCCGCTCCAAAATACCACCATCATTTTGCCACCATCCTTGCAGATAAACCGGTTGTGGGTTTTCCGGCCTGTATATCGGCCAAATAAAACAAGGCGCAGGCGTCAGTTTGCAGAGATGGTATGAAATCAGTTCCACAATCTTCGCGTAGCGATCGCGTTGTGCCGGGCCCTGTTCGAATGGACCGTAAGTTCGACGAGGTTTCGGCAGTAAACTTCCTCAAAGCCTCTGGACATCCCGGGCGGCTGGCAATCCTCAGATATCTTGCCTCTGGTGAGAAGTCGGTGGGAATGCTTGAAACTTTGATGGACACGCGGCAGGCCGCGGTAAGTCAGCAACTTGCCCGGTTGCGGCAGGAGGGTCTTGTCGCATACCGGCGGGACGGCAAGACGATAAACTACCGTCTGGCAAATCCTCAGGTTGAGCGGTTTGTCAATATGATACAGGATATCTTCCGCGCCTGACGCGTTTTGCCGGTTTACCAAACGCTGCCTGAAATCTAAGATTTCAACGCACCAGGTGACCGGTCCCGCAATGGGTGACAGGCGTAACGCAATGGAACGGGTCAGGTCAGGCGGCCGAGGACCCGTCCCAGCCCAATGCGGCGGATACGTCCAAAGCAGCACGGCGCACAAGCGGACCGATCTCGGCCGCGTGCCGCTGGCTGAAGCGCGTTGTAGGTCCCGAGACCGAGATACCCGCCACAGGCTCGCCCGTGGCGTTCAGGATCGCGGCCCCGATACAGCTCATGCCAGCGTAGCGTTCCTCATTGTCAAAGGACCAGCCCCTTCTGCGTGTCTCCTCCAGATCCGCGAAAAGACGTTCGGACTGCGTCAACGTTTGGGCTGTGTACTCCTCTAGCCCGTTTCGCCGAATGATCGCTTCGACCTGACCGCGCCCCATTTCGGCCAACAGGGCTTTGCCCGTCCCCGAGGCGTGCATACGGGCGCGCGCACCGGGTTGAAAAAACGCCCGGATCGGATGTTGCGTTTCGACCTGTTCGATGAAAACCACATCGCCATCATGCACCACCGCCAGATTGGCTGTCTCACCCGTTGCCGCCATGAGTTGCCGCATCACCGGTCGACAGATTTCGGCCAGGCCCGAGCGGTGAACAAACGCCGCCCCGATCCGAAATGCCTCGACCCCGACCATCCATTCCTGTGTCGCCTCGTCAAACTCGGCAAATCCACGCCCTTGTAGGGTATTGAGAATGCGATGCGTTGTTGCGGTCGGCACGCCCAGCCGCAGCGAGATATCAGTAAGGTTCGACCGCCCCTGGCGCGCCAATCCGGTGAGAATAAGAAGGGCGCGATCAAGCGACTGAAGCGTTCCACCCTGCACGTCAGACAAACTGTTCCTTGGCCGCCCCCGGCCCCGTCGCTGTGTGCTTTCATCCGTCATCTGTCATCTCCTGACCCTCTCACCAGGTCATATAAAACACGAAAATATTTTTCAATTCAATTCACAAGATGCCGATGAAAAACATACAAGTGTTATATTACAGTGCCTTATGCCAATTACTATTTTTTTGAAAATGTTTTTTGAAAAAATTGCCAAACGGACTGCTGCTGCTATATCAGGCAGTAACACTGCGATTGGAGGACGGAACATGTCAGAACAAAATCCGGTTTTCATACCCGGACCTACGAATATCCCGCAGCGCCTGCTCTCAGCCATGCAGATCCAGACCCGCGATCACCGGGCCCCCGATTTCAAAGAAACCTTCTTGCCGGTGCTTGAGGGCGCCAAGACGGTGTTTGGCACGAAAACCGGTCAGGTCATCACCTTTCCCGCAAGCGGAACCGGAGGCTGGGAAGCCGCGGTGACAAACACACTGTCGCCTGGGGATACGGTGCTTGTTGCGCGCTATGGCATGTTCTCACACCGTTGGATCGATTTATGCGAACGGCATGGGCTGAAGGTTCAGATCATCGAGTGCGCCTGGGGATCCGGCGCACCTGCCGACAAGTTTCAGGCAGCGCTGGAGGCCGACGCGGATCATGTGATCAAAGCCGTTCTGGTCACCCACAACGAGACTGCGACCGGTGTGAAGTCCGATATTTCTGCCGTACGCAGGTCGCTCTCGGCGGCCGACCACCCTGCCCTGCTGTTTGTGGATTGTGTCAGTTCGCTGGCGTCCATGCCATTTGAAATGGACGCCTGGGGTGTCGATATTGCTGTCAGCGGATCGCAGAAAGGCTTTATGCTTGCGACCGGCATGGCGATCCTTTGCGCCAGCCCCAAGGCGCTGGCGTGTATCGAGTCCGCAACGCTTCCCCGTACGTTCTTTGACTTTCGCGACATGCTGGACGCGAATGGCAGTGGCGGCTTTCCCTATACCCCGCCGTTGCAGCTGATCCACGGTATGCGCGAGGCTCTGGAGATGCTGTTCGAAGAGGGGCTCGATGCCGTTTACGCCCGCCACCATAGGCTGGCCGAAGGGGTGCGGCGCGCCGTTGCCGATTGGGGCCTGAAACTCTGCGCTCAGTCCGCCGACCTGTATTCGGATACGGTCAGCGCGATTTATGTGCCGGACGGCTTCGACAGCAACGCCCTGACAGAGCACGCATATAACGCGTACGGTGTGTCATTTGGCGTCGGCCTTGGCGAGATGAACGGCAAGGCTTTTCGCATCGGGCACCTGGGCGCACTGACCGATACCATGGTACTCTCCGGTCTTGCGACGATTGAAATGGCGATGGCAGATCTGAAGTATCCGATCAAACTTGGTGCCGGGGTCGCCGCCGCGCAGGAGTACTACCGCACCACCAAGGGCATTGCGATGCCCGCAGCCGCGTGAGGTCACACTATGAAAGACTCATCCGACGCGATGTACGTCCCGACTTATGACGATGTGTGTGCCGCCCATGAGCGGATCGAACCCTACATCCATCGCACACCGATCCTGACGTCGAGCTACTTCAATCAGCTCACCGGCGCAGAACTGTTCTTCAAGTGCGAGAATTTCCAGAAAGCCGGTGCATTCAAGGTGCGCGGCGCCTCAAACGCGGTCTTTGGGCTGGCGGATGACATGCTGGAAAAAGGGGTTGCGACGCATTCTTCGGGGAATCATGCCTTGTCGCTGAGTTACGCCGCCGGTCGGCGTGGTATCCCCTGTAACGTCGTGATGCCCCGCACCGCCCCCGAGGCCAAGAAGGACGCGGTCCGCGGCTATGGCGGGATTATCACCGAATGCGAACCTTCCACATCCTCACGCGAGGCGGTGTTTGCCGAGGTTCAGGCGCGTACCGGCGGTGAATTTGTGCATCCCTACAACGATCCACGGGTCATTGCGGGTCAGGGCACCTGTTCGCGCGAGTTTATGGAACAGATGGGGGAATTCGGCGGCCCGGTTGACATGATGGTGGCCCCGATCGGCGGCGGCGGCATGATCTCGGGCACCTGTCTTACCTTGTCGACCATCGCCCCGGATATCGAGATCATCGCGGCGGAGCCCGAGCAGGCGGATGACGCCTATCGCAGCTTCAAGGCCGGGCATATCATCGCCGATGATGCCCCGGTAACGATCGCCGATGGGCTAAAGGTTCCGCTGAAGGAGTTGACCTGGCACTTTGTGAGCAATCATGTCACCGACATTCTGACTGCCAGCGAGACGGAGATAATCGATGCAATGAAGCTGACCTGGCAGCGGATGAAAATAGTGATGGAGCCCAGCTGCGCGGTGCCACTGGCCACCATTCTGAAGAACAAGGAACGCTTCGCGGGCAAACGTGTGGGTGTGATCGTAACAGGTGGTAATGTCGATCTGGACACATTGCCCTGGCTGAACAACTGAGGAGGGATTAGAGCTATGAACGCGCCTGTAAAATTCGATGAGCTTGAAGTCGGCTATGATGTGCCGGCAGCAATCGGCATGGACGAGAAGGACATCCAAACCCCGTGCCTGGTGCTGGATCTGGACGCGCTTGAGCGCAACATCGTGAAAATGGGAAATTTTGCCAAGGAGATGGGTGTCCGACACCGGATCCATGGCAAAATGCACAAATCCGTGGATGTGGCCCTGCTCCAGGAACGGCTGGGCGGTTCGGTCGGGGTCTGCTGCCAAAAGGTCTCGGAGGGCGAAGTCTTTGCCCGTGGCGGGATCAAGGATGTTCTGATCTCGAACCAGGTCCGCCAACCGGAGAAGATTGATCGGCTGGCCCGGATGCCCAAGCTGGGCGCGCGTACCATCTGCTGTGTAGATGACATAGACAACGTGGCCGATCTGAGTGCCGCGGCGCAACGGCATGGCACCCAGATCGAATGTCTGGTCGAGATTGACTGCGGTGCCGGACGCTGCGGAGTGACCACAACCCCTGCGGTGGTCCAGATTGCCAAAGCCATCGATGCGGCGCCAGGTTTAAAGTTCACCGGCATTCAGGCCTATCAGGGCGCCATGCAGCACATGGACAACTACGATGACCGCAAGGCGAAGATCGATATCGCTGTCGCCATGGTCAAGGACGCAGTAGACACGCTGAAGGCCGAGGGCCTTGAATGCGACATTGTCGGCGGCGGCGGTACTGGATCCTACTACTTTGAGGGAAACTCCGGTGTCTACAACGAACTGCAGTGCGGGTCTTATGCGTTCATGGACGCCGACTATGGCCGCATCCTCGACAAAGAGGGCAAGCGGATCGACCAGGGCGAATGGGAGAACGCCCTGTTCATTCTCACATCCGTTATGTCGCATGCCAAGGCCGACAAGGCGATTGTGGACGCGGGTCTTAAGGCGCAATCGGTGGACAGCGGTCTGCCGGTGATCTTTGGCAGGACCGATGTGGAATACGTAAAGTGTTCGGACGAACATGGCGTAGTGGCCGACCCGGATGCGGTCCTGAAGGTCAATGACAAGCTCAGGCTGGTCCCTGGGCACTGCGACCCAACCTGCAATGTGCATGACTGGTATGTCGGGGTGCGCAACGGCAAGGTCGAGGCGATCTGGCCGGTATCGGCGCGCGGCAAGGCCTATTGATCGGACAGGCGCACTGACAACAGTTTCGCAGCCGCGCCGGGGTCGCTTGTCAGAGCGGCCCCATACTCACCTATGCAGATACAAAGAAGTCAAACCATGAACAATACAGTTGCCGATGGCCAAATCCTCCTTCTGTCGGAAGCCGTGTGCCAAAAGGTCGTCGGCCGTGCCGAAGCCTTTACGGCGGTTGAGAATGTTTTTGCCGCCATGGCCAGCGGGGATGCCTATAACTTCCCGGTCATCCGCGAAGCCATCGGACATGCGGACGCGCTCTACGGCTTCAAATCCGGCTTTGACCGCGCGGGTATGGCGCTTGGGTTGAAATCCGGCGGATACTGGCCCGGCAACATGGCAAAAGGGCTGACAAACCACCAGTCGACGGTGTTTTTGTTCGATCCCGATACCGGGCGGCTCAAGGCATTGGTCGGCGGGAACTATCTGACCGCGGTGCGGACGGCGGCCTCCTCCTCTGTTTCCATTGCCCATCTCGCACGTCAGGATGCACGTGTTCTGGGTATGGTCGGTGCGGGCCATCAAGCGCAATTCCAGCTGCGTGCGGCCGTCGAGCAGCGCAGCTTCGAGAAGGTCATCTGCTGGAACCCCCACCCCGATATGATCCCGGCCCTTGGCAAAGTGGCTTCGGAACTGGGTCTTCCGTTCGAAGCGGTCAGTCAGCAAGAGCTGGGCGCGCAGGCGGATGTGATCATCACGATCACCTCGGCTTTCGAGCCGCTCATGATGCACGAGTGGATCAAACCCGGAACCCACATCGCCAGCATGGGAACAGACACCAAGGGCAAGCAGGAACTTGACCCAGCCTTGGTCGCAGCAGCGTCGGTGTTTACCGATGAAGTCGCGCAGTCGACCAGCATTGGTGAAACGCAGCACGCGGTTGCCGCAGGCCTGATCACCGGGGCGGACATCACGCCAATTGGTCAGGTGATCAACGGGGCGGCACCCGGGCGCCGATCAGACGCCGAAATCACGGTGTTTGACGGCACCGGTGTCGGCCTGCAGGACCTTGCGGTGGCACAAGTGGCCACCGAACTTGCGGAAAAGTCGGGGGATGCGCTGGTGGTCACTCTCTGATCACGATACGGCTATCCCATACTCGACTTACGGGTGCCCTCGCCCGCATCTCCGGTGATCATATGGCAAACGACATGCTTCTTCCGCGGCCTCGGGCTGCGGTATATCCTTCGGCCGACGGCTGGGCTGAGCCGGACCGCCGCCGCCACACCCTGGTCGACCCGCGGGATGGGAAGGCCTGGGGGTGTTTCCCAATGGCGGATGCCGAAGACGTCTCGCGCGCGCTTAACGTGGCGACAGCCGCCGTTCCAAGGGATTGGACCGCAGCCGAACGCACGGCGCGGATTGCGATGCTTGACCGGCTGATCGAGGTGGTGGAGCAGCGACACAGCGATCTGGCCGGGAGTATCATCCGCGAGCTCGGCAGCCCACCGGACTTCGCATCCGACAAACACGTGGGCACCGCGATCAACCATTTGCGCGCCATCCGCACCGCAGCCCAGGCAGCGGCGGATGATCTAGCACCCGACCCCGCGGCACCACAGCACCGGATCCGCTACGAGCCCCTGGGTGTCGCATTGCTGATCACACCGTGGAACTGGCCGCTGAACCAGGTCGCCCTGAAGGTTGGCGCGGCGCTGGTTGCGGGCTGCACGATGGTGCTCAAGCCATCGGAACTTGCAACGCCGACGGCCCTTGTTTTCGCCGAGTGCATGGCCGAAGCCGGGGTACCGCCGGAGGTGTTTTCCGTCGTGCTTGGAGACGGCCAAACCGGCGCAGCCCTCGCCGCGCTGCCTGAGGTTGATGTAATCTCGTTTACCGGGTCCACGCGCGTTGGCCGCAGTATTGCAATCACCGCCGCGCAAACCTTTACACGCACCAACCTGGAACTTGGCGGGAAGTCCCCGAACTTGCTGTTCGATGATTGCGAGTTGCCGCTGGCGGTTGAACAAGGTCTGGCGCATGCCTTTCGAAACGCCGGTCAATCCTGCAACGCAGCCTCGCGCATGCTGGTTCAGGCCGGGATTTACGACACCGTTGTGGAGCACACAGCGGTGCTTGCCAACCGGACCAAGCCGCTCCCGCTTGTAAGCCAGGCACAGTTCGACCGCGTCCAGGAGCATATCGAGGATGCCATTTCCGATGGTGCGCGGCTGGTTGCCGGCGGGCCTGGCGCCGCTGCGGACAACAAAGGGTTCACACCGCGGCCAACCGTGTTTGCAGATGTCACTCCGGACATGCGCCTTGCGCGGCAGGAGGTGTTCGGTCCGGTCCTGGCGATCGGCCGGTTTGATACCGAGGCTGAGGCGATTGCGCTTGCCAATGACTGCGACTACGCGCTTGCAGCCTATGTCCAGACATCGGATCCGGCGCGTGCGGACCGCGTGGCGCGGCAGCTCAACGCGGGAATGGTCCAGGTCAACGGGTCAAGCCGCGCCCCGGGTGCGCCCTTTGGCGGACGCAAAGCATCCGGATGGGGACGCGAGGCCGGGCTGTGGGGCATCCGTGCCTTTCAGGATATCAAGTCGGTCAGCGGGGCGCGCCAGATCTAACCTCATCTTGCATGTCGGTGTAGAGCCAGACCATCCGGTCGACAAACCAGACTTTTGGCATAATGGTCCCGATCAGCCCCGCCACTGTCGCCCAGGGATCAAGGACAATCACACCGAAGAGCAAAACGACCATGCCTCCGCCGGAAAGCCACATCAGCACGTGAGCCATCCGGATATGGTGCGACGGGATCGGCCGCAGGTTACGCGCCAGATAGATCCGCTCCCCCATCACGCCCTTCGACGCCCAGCTGTCGGTGGTCAGCGGCGCTGCGAATGCCCGCGGGTTATACCAGGTCCAAAACAGCGCCGCAGCAAGCGGGATCAGGCACCACCAGCCGATCCAGACCCGGCTCCAGATCGCAAGAACGATCAGCGGCAGGCATGAAAATCGGCTATAGACGCTCCGGGGGTTGGCGTGACGGGCCCAAGCGTCGTCGTCCATTCCCATGATCCGTTCAGCGCGGGCGACAATATCCATTGCTGTGTCCTGCCTCAACCCCGGTCCGCCTTTCTAGCGCAATAGTGCGGGAAAGGACAGACATCAGCCATCAAACCCGGAAACGCAAAAAGGCGCGGAACCGGATCCGCGCCTTTGAAACTGCGGTGATCCGCAGGATCAGCGTTTGGAGAACTGGAAGCTCCGACGCGCTTTCCGGCGGCCGTACTTTTTGCGCTCAACCACACGGCTATCGCGGGTCAGGAAACCGGCTGCCTTGAGCGCGGGCCTGAGGCTGGGCTCACACAGCGTCAGGGCCTTTGAGATGCCATGCTTGACCGCGCCGGCCTGCCCCGAAAGACCGCCGCCCTTGACGGTGGCCATCACGTCAAATTCACCGGCAACACCTGCGACCGAAAACGCCTGACCGATGACCATTTGCAGCACAGGGCGGGCAAAATAGTCATTCATCGGCTTGCCATTCACGGTGACAACGCCTTTGCCGGGCTTGATCCAGACCCGCGCAACGGCATCCTTACGCTTACCGGTGGCATATGACCGGCCCAGTTCGTCACGCACCGGCTCGGCCGGAGCGACGGTTTCGGTCACAACTTCGGGTGTATCCTCGGCCTGGGGCAAGTCGCCGACCGCCTCTTTCAGGTCGTCGAGGGATTTGATGTCATCCGCCATCTCACGCGCTCCGTGCGTTTTTGGGGTTCATGGCTTTCACGTCCAGAACCTCAGGCGCTTGCGCCTGGTGATTATGGTCGGTCCCGGCATAAACGCGCAGGTTCGACATTTGTTTGCGGCTCAGCGGTCCGCCGGGCAGCATCCGCTGAACGGCCTTGATCACCACACGCTCGGGGAAACGCCCTTCGAGCAGTTGCTCTGCCGTGCGGTGCTTGATGCCGCCGGGATAGCCGGTGTGCCAGTAGTACTTCTTGTCCGAGCGTTTGTTGCCGGTCATCTGCACCTTATCGGCATTGATGACGATAACGTTGTCGCCCATATCCATATGCGGCGTAAAGCTGGCTTTGTGTTTGCCCCGCAGGCGCATGGCAATGATCGAAGCAAGACGCCCCAGAACGATGCCCTCGGCATCGATCAGGATCCATTTTTTGTCGATCCCGGCCGGTTTGGCTGAGTAGGTTTTCATTGTGTCGTCCCAGAAAGTGTCGTCTCAGATACTGTATGGCCGAACAATCCGACCACACCGAAACGGATGACGGGTTTCTAAGGATTTAGGCGGTCACGTCAAGATAGTAGTTGTCTGAAATTGGTTTTGATTTCAATATTTTACAAATAAGGTATTATTTTACCCCAATCGAGTAGCCGCCGGTGGGATGGAATACGTCAGGCTGGCCTGCGCGACAGGTGGCTCTATCCCCTCGCTATAGACCAGCACATCACCCACGCACAGGCTGCGACCAAGCTTCAGAATCCGCGCATCGGCCCTGAGGTCGCCGAACCCGGGCTTGCGCATGAAATTCATTGTGCAGCTTGTGGTCACCGTCAGCGCTTCCGGACCGATCATGGCCAATGTCACCATGTAGAACGCGCAGTCCGCCGCAGTGAACATTGTTGGCCCCGAAACCGTCCCGCCGGGGCGCAAGTCCTGCGGCGTGACCTTCATACCGCAGGATAGCCGCATGGGCTCCAGATCGAGGATCGCAAACCGGTCAGACATTTGCGGGAAGACGTCCGCCAGGAACCCTTCGACGGCGGCCGCGCTGAGCTTCAATTCCATCTTTGCCACTCCCGCAGCCCATTTTTGGCCGACGGCTGTCGGTCAGCTATGTTCCAAGGATCTGGTCCAGCGCTGTCCCCAGCTTTGACACCAGTTCGTCAACCTGATCCTCGGTCATGATGAACGGCGGGGCCAGCAGGATATGGTCGCCGTGCACCCCATCCCGCGTGCCAGACATTGGATAACAGATCAGCCCGGCCTCGAACGCGGCTGCCTTTACTTTCGCGGCGAGCTTTAGGCCCGGATTGAATGGTGTTTTGCTGTCCCGATCCTCGACCAATTCAACGCCGCGAAACAGCCCCCTGCCCCGTATGTCACCGACATAGGCGCGTTGCCCCAACGCATGGGCCAGCGCATCGGTGAGCTTTTCACCCATAGCCTCGACCCTTGTCAGCAAGTCGCGGGACAAGATCGTCTGCAGCACGGCCAGACCGGCCGCAGCGGCCACCGGATGTCCGACATAGGTGTGACCATGCTGGAAATACCCGGTGCCTGCGGCAATGGTATCGTGGATCATGGCCGAGCACATCATCGCTCCGATCGGTTGGTACCCGGCACCCAATCCCTTGGCGATACACAGGATATCCGGCGCGATACCGTCGGCCTCGCAGGAAAACAGATGCCCGGTGCGACCCATCCCGCACATCACCTCATCCAGGATCAGCAGGACACCGTAGCGGTCACAGATTTCACGGATCCGCGCGAAGTACCCGTCAACGGCCGGGACAGCACCCATTGTGGCCCCTACGACGGGCTCGGCCATGAAGGCCATGACCGTTTCGGGGCCCAGACGAAGAATCTCATCTTCCAGTTCCTGTGCGACGCGCGTGCCATAGGCCGCAGCATCTTCACCATCCCGTTGATCGGCGTAGGCATAGCATGGCGCGATATGATTGACGTCGATCAGAATGGGCGCGAACTGCGCACGCCGCCATGCGTTTCCACCGGCAGCCAAAGCACCAAGCGTGTTGCCATGGTAGCTCTGCCGTCGCGCGATCAAATGGGTTCGCTGGGGTTCACCCCTTTCCACAAAATACTGGCGGGCAAGCTTTATTGCGGATTCCGTAGCTTCCGACCCGCCAGAGACAAAGTACACCCGGTCGAGTTCCCCGGGCGCATGTTCGATCAGAAGGTCCGCAAGCGCCTCGGCCGGTTCGGATGTGAAGAACCCGGTATGCGCAAAAGCCAGTCGGTCCAGTTGGCGTTTCACAGCCTCGGTCACTTCGGGATCGCCATGCCCCAGACACGAGACCGCAGCCCCCCCGGACCCGTCGAAATAGCGTTTGCCGGACGCATCGGTCAGATAGCATCCTGAGCCGCCAACAGCGACCGGCGGTGAAGATTTGGAGTGTCGCGCGAAAACGTGGTTCATTCGGCCAGTTTTGCCATCCTGGCGGCCCGTAAACGCGCAAAATCATCCCCTGCGTGGTAGCTTGAGCGCGTCAGCGGTGTGGCGGACACCATCAAGAAGCCCTTGCCGTAGGCGGCTTTCTCATAACTCGCAAATTCCTCGGGGGTCACGAACCGCTCAACGGCATGGTGCTTGGGCGTCGGCTGCAAATACTGACCGATGGTCAGGAAATCCACGTCCGCCGCGCGCATGTCATCCATGACCTGATGCACGGCCTGGCGATCCTCGCCCAGACCGACCATGATGCCGGACTTTGTGAAAAGCGTCGGGTCCTGCTCCTTCACGCGCTGCAACAGTCGCAGCGAGTGAAAATACCGCGCACCGGGCCGAACCTGAGGATACAGTCCCGGGACCGTCTCCAGATTATGGTTGAAGACATCCGGGCGCGCGGTGACGACCGCCTCCAGCGCCTCATCCGCACACCTTAGGAAATCCGGTGTCAGAACCTCGATTGTCGTCTCGGGGGTTTTGCGACGGACAGCGCGGATGGTTTGCGCGATATGTTCCGCGCCGCCATCTTCAAGGTCATCCCGGTCGACCGATGTAATTACAACATGATTCAGGCCCAGTTTCTGCACCGCGACCGCGACCCGACCGGGTTCGAACACATCCAGCGCATCCGGGCGTCCGGTGGCCACATTGCAGAATGTGCAGCCACGGGTACAGATCTCGCCCATGATCATCATGGTGGCATGGCCCTGAGACCAGCACTCTCCGACGTTCGGGCAACCTGCCTCCTCGCAAACCGTGACGAGTTTGTTTTCCCGCATGATCCGCGCCGTCTCGCGGTATCCCTCCGAGGTTGGCGCCTTCACGCGAATCCAATCGGGCTTGCGCAGGATGGGTGCATCAGCCCGGCGCTGCTTTTCTGGGTGCCGTTCCGCCCGGTTTTTCAGGTCACGTGTGGTCATCACAAGTCTCCTGTCCACTTGGTATAGCTTTTAACCACTATTCCCGGGCGATGTCAGCGGCAAACCGCAGCATACCGCCATGTCCCAGGTGCATAACCGAACCGGATGGCAAAGAGGGCTTGCAACACCTATGAACTATACCCTCATATGTACAAGCCTTTGCGCTGGGGTTAGACATGCCCGGCCAACTCAGGTGTCAAAGGAACAGGGACATGTCTTCGCACGGTGCTGCAAACTTCGATGGCGGGCGTCTGTTCTTTTCGGCGCTCAGGGTCTGGAAAGACAACTTTGTGCTGCTGACGGGGCTCGCCTTTCTGATCAATCTGGGCATCGCTGCGGTTTCGGGCCTGATGCTTGTGCTGACCGGCCTCAACCTGTCCATTCTGGACTACATTCTCGGGCCGCTGATAGCGGGTGTTCTGATGTTGGTTGCAGCGGATATCCTGGCGGGTCAGCGCGTTGACCTTCAGGCGCATGTCTCACGGGTGATACAGGTGTTTGGCCCCCTGGTCATCCTTTCCCTGGCGGTCGCATTTCTGGTTGTCATCGGTCTGATGGCATTGATCGTTCCAGGCCTCTACGCGACAGCGGTGTTCATTGCGGTGACGCCGTTGATCCTGTTCGAGAATGCCGGTTGGGATGCCCTTCGCCGCAGCCACCAGATGACCAAGCCATTTGTTTGGCCGATCGCCGGGGTCATTCTGCGGCTGGGCGTGCTTATGTTTCTGGTGATCCTGCCCCTTATCCTGATCACCACCGATACAAGCGGCGAAACGCCCGGCGCACAGATACAGCTTGTGCCGGGACTGGAGATATTGTCCGCCGGAGTGATTATCCTGTTTTCCTCAGCGCTGAGTACGCTGTCGATTTTGATCGGATTGATGATCTATCATCGCCTGCGCGACCTGAGC
>JBCCYF010000031.1:0-41447 GCA_039190275.1 Pseudomonadota bacterium
AGGAGGTTTATGGATGGTTTTAGGATGGTTTGGGGGCCGTGGTGGCCCCGGTACCCCGGCCACTGTGGCCCCCGTTCCGGGTCCAGTCTGGACGGGGTCCACAGTGGCCCCCGTCTCGATCTCTGGCTCTGCGGTCAGTTCCAGCGCCTCGATCCGGGCCAGATCGATCCGGTAGACCACCGTGAATCCGTTCTTGCACCCGCGCGCCCCGGTCTCGACCAGGATGCCTTCCTTCAGGAAATCCCGGATGGTGCGCTTGACCGTCGTCTCGCCCAATTCGGTGTGCCGCTGGATCGTCCCCTTCGAACACCAGATGCCAGAGCCATCATCCGACGCCTTATCCGCCAGAAACATGATGATCTGCTTGCGCGTCGCACTCCCGAACTTCCGCTCCGCACAGGCATTCGCCACCCGCCAGCTCATTGGATGGCTCCAAAAGCCGCACGGACGTGCGAACTTTGTACAGGTTTTGTACGAGAATTCGGTCGTTTTCGCGGAATTCGGCAGAAAACAAAACGGGACTTTCTGCACGCTGCTGCAGAACCCCTTGCAAATAAGCCATATTTTTCAGGTGTTTTTGGCGACCCCGGCAGGATTCGAACCTGCAACCTGCCCCTTAGGAGGGGGCTGCTCTATCCAGTTGAGCCACGGGGCCGCTGTGTGTCGACCTACCCTGTGGCGCCGCGGTTGAAAAGGGACTTCTAGACACCGCTTCGTGCAAGGACCACCCAAATGGTGCGCCAGAGGATCTTCAAGTCCAGATCCGGACTGACCGCACTTGCATAGGCAACATCGAAGGCAATCCGCTCGCGAAATCGCAGCCCATTGCGGCCCTCCACTTGCCACAAACCTGTAATTCCAGGAAGGACCGAACAGTAGTGATCGGCATCGGCACCATAGCGCCGGACTTCTTCGGGTGTGAGCGGACGGGGGCCAACAAGGGACATTTCGCCCCGCACCACATTCAGGAGCTGGGGGAGTTCATCCAGGCTGCTACAGCGCAAAACGCGTCCCAATCGCGTGACCCGAGGATCCTCGGCCAGCTTGCGGCGATCCTCCCACTCCTTGGCCGCTACAGGGTCTGATGCCAGATGCCGCTCAAGAACACGATCTGCTTGCGGGACCATAGTTCGCAGCTTCCAGCATCTGAACCTTCGGCCATTCCGGCCGATCCGCTCGTGCGCGTAAAACGCCGGCGCGCGCTCGCTCCACCGAATGAGAACAGCAAGAAGCCCCAGCATCGGGAGGGTAAGCGGAAGGGTGATCAAAACCAGTGAAAGATCCAGAACACGTTTCAGACCGCCTCGATAAAATTGCCATTGTACTGAGCGAGCTTTGGTAGGGGAAACATCGAAGGATGCCAAAGAGGCGCGATTTTGAACATGCATTCTGGTATTCTCATTCCTAATTCATCACTACTCGAAAACTTTTCTTCCACAAATAATAATCAATTATTAATTTAAGATTTTATATTTATGTTAACTATCTATTTACTAAAATGTTTAAGTTTAGGCGGGCGTTAACGAATGTGAGTCGGGTTGTGTAGGGTACCTTCGCCATGAACGATATGACGGTTCTTCCCTTGCCACGGGTCCAGGTTGATGACGCGGACGCGCCATCTGTCGACATTGCAGTGCTTTGGGCCGGTCGCTTAAGGATTTTGCTGTGCGCGGCGTTTTTGGGCGTTGTTGCAGGAGTTTACAGCTATGCGATCGCACCGCCGGTGTACCGGACACATGCCACGGTCATGCTGGAGCCGCAGGAAGCTCAGGTCATCGACATCGGAAGCGTGCTGCCCGGCATGGGTCATGATGAGCAGGTGCTGAATACCCAGGCGCAGGTGTTGCGCTCGCGACTGTTGGTCGGGCGGGTTGTTGACAGCATGGGGTTGGTGAACGATCCCGAGTTCAATGCGGCGCTGCGCACGCCGTCGGTGTTGTCAGTGCGGCGCCTCTGGTCGCTCGGGCGGGAAGCGCTTGGCGTGTCTCCCGTTCCGGTACCCGTCATCGACGAGGATGGGCATCGAAATGGAACTGTGAACACACTCATTCGGGCGATTGACGTAACGATCCTGGCAGACAGCCTGGTGTTCGAGGTTTCGATCGGCACAGGAAACCCGGAAAAGAGCGCCGCGATCGTCAATGAGCTGGCCGATTTGTACATCGGAGATCAGATCACCGCGAAACTCGCCGCAACCGAGCGGGCAACAGTCTGGCTTACCGAGCGGGTGGTGGAGCTGAAAGCCCGACTGGAGGCTGCAGAGGCACTGGCCCGGTCGGCACGGACCACGCGCGGACTGCCTACGGCCGAACAGCTGGGCGAAATTGAGCGGCGATTGGATGCGCAACGCCGCCGGCTGGAGGCCCTCGGCCCACAGGATAGACGCCGTGATGCCATAGCGCAGCAGGTCCAGGACCTTACCGAACAGGTTGCGGAGGCCGGGCGAAGCCTCGTGCAACTGGATCAACTGACCCGGGATGCGGATGCGACACGCCTCTTGTACGAGAGCTTTCTGACAAGGCTCAAGGAAACCTCGGTCCAGAATGGCGTACATCAGCCGGATGCACGGCTTTTGTCCCCTGCCGTGGCGCCATTGTTTCAGGCCTATCCCAAACCGCCGCTCAACATCCTGGTCGGGTTGATCGCTGGAGCAGGTTTGGGTGCGCTGTGGGTTCTGGGCCGCGCCCATTGGGGCGCGCGGATCAAGACCGCGGAAGAAGCGGAACGGCTGACCGGCCTATCGGTGGTGGCGCGGATCCCTGAGTTCGTCGACAAGCGGGTTAAGGTTCTGGATGTCTTTTCGCGGCGTCCGGCAAACCCCTTTGCCGAAGCGATGCGGACATTGCGATCCGCCGTCCAAATCCGAGATCTCGACGCACCGCCAAAGGTCGTGATGGTGACATCCTCGGCCAGGGCCGAAGGGAAATCGGTCACGGCCGTGCTGCTGGCGCAGTCGCTGGCGACCTGGGGCAAGCGAGTGCTGGTTATAGAATGCGATGTCCGCAACAGCGTGCTCGCCAACCGATTGGGACTGGAGCGCAAGCAGGGTATCCTGTCGGTCCTGGCGGGGCTGGCGAAGTTCGAAGACGTGGTCCTTCAGCCAGCGGGGCGTGGGATCGAAGTATTGACCGGCGAGGCAACCTCGGCCAACGCGCCGGATGTCTTTTCAACGCGCCGTTTTGACGATCTGCTTTCCGGGCTCAGGGCGCGCTATGACTATATCGTGTTGGATGCCCCGGCTGTTCTGCCGTTTGCCGAAACTCGCGCCATCGCATCACGATCCGATCTTGTGATTTATCTGCTCCGTGCCGGTGTGACGGCAAGCCACGAGTTGCGGCAGGGGATCAAGGCCTTGCGCGGTGCGAATACGCCGGCGATAGATGTCGCCCTAACCCGGTGTCGGACCGCCCGCCGCTGGCGCCTGGGACGGGATCATCGGGCCTGGAGCCCCCGCACCAGTACCTGATCCGCGCCCAACGCGCCGTATAACACCTTTCCGCTGTACCGTTTTTTGCATACCGGCGGCGTACTGGCGCGCAACGTCATACAGGTAGCGGTCGGGCGCAAGCAGCGAATCCAGCGCCTGCTCCTGCCGAGGTGTAAGGCGCAGAGCCAACCGGTCCCCGGTATTGCGACGCGGAAAATGCGGGCGAACGCCCAGCACTTCTGCGCAGGCCCGTTGAAAGCCCTGCGGATCGTCCAGAAACCCGATCAGCTCAAACCGTGACATGTGGCATTCCGCCTGTTCCAGCGCCCGTTGCCGTTCTTCTTCAGGAATAACGTTTCGGCCCGAGAAATACCGCAGATAGACCTGCGCCATGCTCTGGCCGACAGCACCCGACAGCCACGCGTCAAGATCATCCTCGATCACACCTGCGCGGACTGCCATCCGATAGTTCGACAGGGCGCGTGCCCTGGGTTCCCGCAACATGGTCATCAGCGCCCAGTCGGGTCCAACGGCAGCCAGCAGGCGCGGCGTGGCCAGAAGATGCCCGTGGATCATGCGCGTGGTCCAGTTCAAGTGCGTCAGTGCCAGCGCCTCCCGCAGCGCAAAGGTATGATCGCCAAGCGGCAGGTCTTCGTGACAGAGGAGCGGATCGTTCCGGTCCGCGTGCAGAAGCGCGGCCGCGCGTCGCGTCGAGACCGCATCGATGACGCCAATCCGGTTCTGCAATCCGACCGTGCCATACATCCCTTCGGCCAGAGCGGTGCCACCGCACTTTGGAAGATGCAGAAACAACACCGGACGACGCAGCGCGCGAGACGTCATGCTTCGCAGGGCACGGCGGCCATACACATTAACGCGGTTGCGGAAACGGCTCATGCGCGTGCCAATTTGCTTTGCGCGGGTGTGCGCGACGGCGGCAACAATCCGGCCGCAAATCCTTCGGGACTTTGCAGGAACCGGTTGGCCGGTAAGGTGTCCAGCCTGGCCCGGGCCGAGGCAAGAGCTTGCGTATCGCCGACAGCCCGAAGGACAGCCTCGGCCGAAGCCCGGGGCAGCACCAGACCTGTTCCCTCAGCCGCGAGCTGCGCGGCAGTGGCCGTTCCATCTATGGCAAGCAAAGGACATCCGAAATAACCAGCTTCATAAATCCTGTTGGGCAGCAACCAGTCGGAGTTCGTTCCGGCTTGCCACATGTCCTGGCCCCAAACGCAATCGAGCCGGGCGTAGACCTGCGCCAGACCGTCTGGATACGCATAGCCGCCGTGGAGGCTGACATTGGGATACGCCGCGATCCGCGCGGTCGCGCCTGGCAACTGGTGGTGGTGGATCACACCATGAAATTCCAACCGGATCCCCGGCCCACCCGCCGCGGCGACCTGTAACAGCAAATCGAACGACGCCGGGCAGCGCAGGGTTCCGACCCAGCCCAGAACGATCGGATGACCGGGTGCCCGAGGCGGACGTACGCGGCGTTGCGGATAGCTCCCGCCATGCCAGAGTATCCTGTTCTCCTGAACCTGTGCCGGGCCGGTGTAGCGCTGTCGGGGCATGAAGTATCGCGTCAGGAAGTCGGGCGCGCTGACCACCAGCAAACTCGACCGCCGCAATACCCGGCGCTCGGACCAGCGCGCCAATCGGCCCAGCATACCGGGGGCGGTCATCACGCTGTGGATGTCAAGGCACTGGTACACCATCTCTGCGGATGTACCCGTCAGCTTTTTGGCCCAGAGCGCGACCAGTGCCATATCCAGGTTGCGCACCACAATTGTATCCGCCCAGCGCATTTCCCGGCGATGCGCGAGCCGCCCAGCACCGCGTGCGAGCGCCGCCAGGCGTGAGAGCGTCACGCCGTTCCCGATACGCCCTAGCTCGGTTGATTGGCCCTTTGCCCTAGGCATGTTGCGCCGTCGAAACCCGACCATTCTGACCTCGTGCCCAGCGGCCTCCAACCCGTCGAACGTGCGGCGCTGGCTGGGCTCGTCCAAATCGGACGCGACAATGAGTATCCGGCGGCTCATGTGTCGCGCATCGTATCCCAGTGACCAATCCCGTGCCCCAATTCCGCCCTGAGGATACCCCAGCTGGTGGCCAAAAAGGTCAGAACGATGAGTGACAGGGTCCGAACACCCGGAATACCTGCCAGAAGGCCGACCGCCGCGGCGGACGCGACCACGAAGAGGGCCGCGGGGCCACCAACCAGGGCCAATATGAACAGCATTGTAAGCGCCCCGGTCAGAACCCAAAAGCCAGCAAACCAACGCATAAGCTTGTGCGAGCGGTATTTGAACTGATCAAGCCGCGACAGCTGGCCAAGGTGCCGCACAATCCGCCGGTGCCCGTGCCAGGCCCCACAGGCAATGCGCATAGCGCGAGCCGGAACAAATCCATCACGTACCGCGGCCTCGCGGACGATGGCATCAGCGACCGAAACAACGCGATGCCCCGACAGAAGGACGCCCACCGAAGGGGTGAAATCATCTGAAGAGTACCCCTCGGGCGGAGTGTACAGCTCACGGCGCACCGCCCAGAGCGCCCCATCGCAGCCAATTGTCGACCCGCTGCGGCTTTCCAATGCCTTGATGCGTTCTTCCAGCGCCCAATATACCCGCGACAGGGTTGTCCCCCCACCGGTCAGGACTGAAGTGCCGGCCGCCGCGCCGACCTGCGGATCGTCAAGTGCGCGCGCGAGCGCCAGAAATGCCGCCGGCTGCGCATGGGTATTGGCATCGGCAAAGAAAAGCACATCGATATCCGGGCCCAGCCGGGCATGCAGGTTTCGCAACGCCATAGTCTTGCCGATCTGGCTTTGGGATCTGTGCACTTCGACATGATCAGCGTGTGCCGCAAGAACCTGGGCCGTGCCGTCGGTCGACGCGTCATCCCAGATCAAAATGCGTAACCCAGGCCAAAGGTCTTGAAGCTGACGCAAACGAGTTAATTTGTTCGGCAGATAAGCCTGTTCGTTACGGGCGCTGATCAGCACTGCAGCTTTTGGCCGCTTAGGTTTGCCCACAGGGGCAACTGGGCGGACGGGAAGCAGACCCAGGATCAGCGGATAGATCAGAAACGGGTACGCTACGGCCGTGACCGATAGCGCCAAAACTCCAATCAGTATCGGCACGTCACCCTCCTACCGTCCGAAAAGAATTACACCTATGCGTGTAATTTCATATTTACTTAACCTAACTGGAGAATGCTTAAGGAAACCTTTCGAACGCTGAGCTGGTACAGAAAATGATCATCGATCTGGCAATTGCCACGTTTCACCGCAACGCCGGGCTGCAGGATCTTCTCGCAGGGATTGCGCAAATGAGGCGGCCGCCGGATGTCTATCTGCGCGTGCATGTCGTCGACAATAGCTGGGCAAAGGCGGCCCTGCCTGTTGTTCATGGCATTGGCACGTTTCCTGTGCCTATCCGTTATACACACCAACCGAAACAAGGCCTTGCCAGCGTCAGAAATACCGCGTTGGCCGAAGCCATTGCCATCGGAGCTACGCATCTTGCGTTCCTGGATGACGACGAGCGGCCGTCAGAATCCTGGCTCGAAGCGCATGTGGATGCCCTGAAATCCACGGGCGCTGCTGCGACGATGGGGGCCGTGCACGCGCGGTTCCTGAAGTCGCCGCCAAAATGGATCAAGGCGGGTCAGTTTCTTGAGCTACGAGGGTACAAGAACCGCGATCCAATGCCGTTTGGCGCGACTTCCAACATCGTTTTTAGCCTGATCGGCCTGCCGGAGGAGAATATCCGTTTCGATCCCAGCTACGATCTGTCGGGGGGAGAGGATACGGATTTCTTTCACCGGTTTTTGGCTACCGGGCGCGAGATCGCATTTGCGGCGGATGCCGTGGCGTTCGAGACCATTCCCGAATCTCGTGCCACCTTCGGGTGGATCTGGCGCAGGTGGCGCAGGACAGGTCAGACCAGCGCCAGTTTGCAACTGAATGGTGCGGCGGCGCGCGGTGAATACTACCGATGCTTTGTCCAGGGCATGGTTCGGATCGCCGCTGGTCTGGTGCTGGCTGTGGGCGGCTCCCTCGTCTCGATCGGAACCGGAACCCCCGTCTGGGCCAAAGGTCTTCGTATTGCTGCGCGCGGGTTTGGATTTGTCGATGCGGCGACGGGCGTTCTTTATCAGGACTACGCCGCTCCGCAACGATGAGGTCCCGCCAGGTCGCACTGGACGAGGTTCGCGGACTTGCCGTCCTGCTCGTCTTTCTCAGCCATGCGGCCAACGACGGGTTGCTCCCTTCTGTTTTGGGGCAGGGTGCCGGACAGATGGGCGTTCTGCTGTTCTTCATGCTCAGCGGATATCTGATGGCGCGGATATACGGGAACCAGCGCTTTGACAGCGAGGCGATATGCCGGTTCCTGATCGCCCGTGTGGCACGTATCGTCCCAATTTATTGGGTTGTACTCGGGGTGTCGGCTTTTGGCGGATACCTGGGTTTGGCCGTACACTATGACATGTCGGATATGCGGGTACTTGTGGCCGCAGCGCTGATGATACATGCCCCCCAGGAACTGTGGTCGATCCCGGTTGAGGTCCAGTTCTACGTCGTCTTTCTTGCCCTGTGGCCCTGGATCTTCCGGGTCCGCCTGACCGTGATCCGCGTTGCGGTCGCTGGTTGCGCTGTGGTGGGACTGTCGGCGGCGACATACGCACTCTTCGACGATACGCTGATCCTGCTCACGTGCGCGTTGCCATTTTTGATCGGCCTGCTCTGCGCGCGGATCCCGCCGGATGTCCTGGCACGACTTGGGGGCTTGGGCGTTGTGGCCGTCCTGTTTCTGTGTCTGAACCTGCCCGGCATACGCATCGGTTTGGATTTGGAGATCTGGAGCGGTTTCTACCCAAGGCTTTGGCTGGACCCATTTCGCTACATGGCGGCAACCCTGTGTCTGGTGACAGCAATCGGCTGCCACGGACGTTGGTTTGCGGGACAACCGCTGGTGTATCTGGGCCGTATCTCGTTTGGCTTCTACCTTCTCCACCGCCCGGTAATGCGCGCCCTGGAAAACATGGATCTTGTTGGATGGCCCCCCGAGGTCGCCGCCCTGGTCAGCTTTGCGCTTTCGGGGGCATTGGCCGCGGCGTCGTTTCGCTGGATCGAGCAACCGGCAACGCGGCTTCTGATGCAGCAGCGCAAGCAGTCGCGAGCGCCACAACCATCAGCAGGGTAAGCTCGTGTGGCCGATAAAGGGAGCTACCAAGCATGGCTGAAAAGATCAGCACCGCAAACAGCGCAAGCGCCCACGTCCTGAGCGAACCCTTGGGCGCGCGCCAGATTGCGCGCATACTGAAACCGATCAGGGCCGCCATGGACACGACGCCAAATGGCCCCAGCATCACCAGCGTCTCCAGAAAAACGTTGTGGAATGCCTCGACCGTCGCGCCGTAAAGGCCGTTTATGATCGAGACATCCTGCGCAAACTCCGGCGCTGACCAGTAGGCCATGTAGCCGACGCCCAAAAGCGGGCGATCCTGTGCGCGGTTCATCGCGATCTCCCACAACAACGTCCGCCCGGTGAGGGTTGATGTTTTGCCCAAGGCGGCAAGGCCATCCTCTATCAGAGCGAAATCAAGTGACCAGACCGCAACCAGGCCTGATGCGATCAGGCAGCACAGAATAATGGTTAGTCCGGTGAACGCCGGGCCGCGCAATGTCGCCAACCCAAACCCGCCGACCGCCAAAACACACAACACAATGGCTGTTACAGATTGCGTGAGTGTCAGCACGGCCGCAACGCAGACCAGCCACCCGCACCATGCCCACCGCACCGCCGCCGCCCGCTGCGACACAAAGAACAAGGCACCTGTGAGGATGACCAGCGCACACCGCTGCCCAAGCGCATTCTTATTGGTATAGATCCCCTGAAACCCGCCATCCGGGCCAAATGCAGGGGGCCAGAGGTTGGTGAGATTGACCAGCGACAACAGGATCGTAAGTCCCAAGCCTGTAACAATCAACGCCGCCAGTCCGGATAGCCGAAACCGGTGCCCCAGGAACACGCCAAGACACAGGGTGAACCAGAGTTGGATCGCCGCCACAAAACTGATCTGTGGCACAAGCGACCAAGCGACGGAAACCATGCACAGCGCCGGGTACAAAAGCATCGGCCAGATCCGCAGGACCGCCGGAAAAAGCCACCGGGCGGCGAAGTAAAAGCGGGGGACAAAATATGCGTAAACCATGACCGTGAAAAACGTGTTCCACCCCAGCCGCGCAAAGGCCTCGGACACCCAGATCACAACAAACACCGCAGCTGCACCGTCAACCCAGTCAAGGGTTTTGTGGCGGCTCGCAAGCACCGGTCGCGGCATATTGTACATTGTATAGGTCATGACGATGTATCGCCCCTGAGTTGAGGTTATAAACCATACTCGTGTTTAGCGATAGAGTGCTGCGTGTTTCGCAATGCGGGAATGTGGGGTCGTCTCTCAAAAACTACGTTGTGATCCTGGTCAACGAAACCATCTGCGCCCTACTTCAGCCTCGGCCCGGAGGGCTGAGGCTGAAGTCAATCACAAGGGCTAGACGTAGTTCAGCGCGACAAACCTTTGCGCGGCCGCCCGCCCCACCAGGCGGTTCCCTTCAGGTTCGGGGTGCGTACCGTCGGAAGAAATGTACCCGCTCTCGCGTGCCACATAGTGCACACCAGATACGGCGGTTGGGTCACCGCTGTCCTGATCCAGCTTCTCCTGCGTGGAAATGAACAGTGGTTGGACCGCAGTCTGATCGTCTGGCATCGGCCCCAGGATCATCACGGGCAGATTGGGTAGCGACAGATCTGTTCGTAACTGTCCAACCATGCTTGTAAACGCCGGGGGATAATCCACGTCAATCGTCCCAGTACGGTCACTTTCCCCCTGAGCCCAGACCAGCGCCTTGATCTGGTTACCCGGCTTTGCAGCCAAGGCTGCCAACGCGCGGTCCCGCATCAGACCATAAAGCAGACCACCGTCACCGACACTGCCGGCCGGGTTCCATTCGGCGTCCGACCCCACCAGATGTGTCCCGCCATTCGCACAGGCCAGGATCAAAACCGTACGACCCGCTGCAGTGGATTTCTCAATCTCCTGCGCGAAGCTGATCGCGGGGCTCACACCCTGGCTTGCCTGAACCATCTGGAGAGGGGCCGTACAGGCGGCCACTTCGTCGACCTTGCTGCCGTAGGTGTTGTTCTGAACCCCCGGCAGATAAAGACAGCGTGGAACCCAGTAGTCTTTCTTGGGATCCACAGGCAGGCTTTTTTGCTCGGCCGCCATAAGCGACTGGCCTGCCATGATGTAGATATCAGAAGGCTGCGCTAACAAGTCATCCATCGGGACGACCTGCAAATGGTCCAGGGAACCATCAAAGGTGTTGGACGCCAGCATCCGCATGCGCGTGTGCGCCGGTCCTGAAAACCGGGCAACGTGATTTGCCGTAACGCGGTTGACAAACGGATAGTTCGCGAAAGGGCCCTGGAACTGGACACCGATAAAACCTGCGGTCGCCCCGCTAATGGAATAGCTGGCCCACATCTCACCTGCAGGTATCGCGATATCCCGGGTGACATATTCCGTTGCGCCGCTGGAGGATTTGTCTACGGAGGTACCGGTCGCCGTCCAACTGCTGTCCAGTGTCCAGCCGGACAAGTCCTCAAACTCGGCAACTTCCCGGGGCAATAGCCCGTCCGGCGCCGTCGAGGTCGGCGCAAGCGTGCCCCGCCCCCAATGGTGCGCCGCGACAAGGGCCATAGACGGGCCAAATCTCATGAGACCACCACAGCATGGATGCCGGTGGCGGTGGTGCCGGTGGCCATAATCCGCGACGCACCGCAGATGATCCAACCAAAGTCGGGAACTGTGACTGTGCGGGTCTGGCCCTTGATGCTCACAAACTGGATCGCGCCACCCCCTTCGGCATAAATCGATGCCGCGACATCCACCAGGTCGGTTCCATCGTCAGGTGTCACAGGCACATAGTCTACTCCCGGACCCGAGAGGGACGAGGCGCGGCGGCTGAACGGATTTGTCATCTTTTAGTTCCCCATGTCTGACCGGACCGACCCGCAGCCATCGGGCAGGCAGGATGGTCAAGCTGAATGTCTCTGAAAAAGTCAGGACCGGGGCGCGGGTTACGCCAACTCGGTCTCTGGCACAGGATATGCCAGAGATCCGTAAAATTTTAGTAAAGGACGCTGCTTACTCTGCCAGCTCCGCCCGTTGGTACTCGGCGACCTTCACGACCGAAGGCGTGTAAAGCGCGCGGCCCCGCCGGTCGATCAGATTGCGCCGTTTCATGCGGCCGATCTCGCGGGCCACGGCTTCGCGATTGGTAAAAACAAAGGCAGCGAGGGCCGCCTGAGTCGGCGGACTTTCCAGAAGCGCGCTACCGTCCGCGGCCTGGGCGGCTTCGAACTGGCGCAGAATCTCAAGTCGGATGCGATCATCAGCCCGCAACGCCGTGAATTCGCTGACCCGGCGGGTCAGATCACGCAGCTTGTCCACCAAATGCTGCATCAATGCCATCGAGATATCCGCATGCAGCCCAAGAAGCTCGCGAAAGGCATGATCCGAGATAAGCGCGACCCGGGTCTGCTCCATAGCCAGAACACTCGCGGATCGTGGCGCACCATCGATCATCGCAAATTCGCCGAAACAATCGCCTTCGCGGATTTCGGAAAACGAGACTTCACGCCCCTTGGATGAGAAATTGGCGGCGCGCGCGCTCCCCTGCAACAGCACCAGCACATCGCCGCCTGGATCCTCGACGTCGAGAATTAGCTGGCCAGGGCTGTAAACCTTCTCGGTCCAAACCGCACGCAGCGCGGCCCGGCTGTTGTCGCAAATCCGGCCGAGCAACGTGGTTTCCGGATACTGAACTTCTAGATTAGCGTTATATCTAAGCGCCATTCGTCCTCACCCCTTGGTTTTGGCGTGCACGACAGATTTTGTGTCCCCTGCATAGAACTTACCCGCTTCGAAAACAATCGCAAGCCGTCTGGGGCCAACTTCTGGCTCGACATGCAAAGAGAAAGCAGGTCAAAGTGCAAAAAAACACGCAGATGCGGGAGAATAGTTCATGAAATCGGCAATAAGCGCTGTTTGTCTGTACCTTGCCCTGGCGCTTCCCGCGCAGGCGGCACCCAAGGTCGGCATGATCACTACTTTATCCGGCGGTGGGTCCCACCTTGGGGTAGACGTGCGCGATGGCTTTATGCTCGCGCTGAAGATGGCAAATTCCGACATAGAAGTGATCATACGGGACGACGCGCGCAAACCCGATGTTGCAAAGTCCTTGGCGGACGAACTGATCCAGCGTGAAGGGGTCGATATACTGACGGGGATCATCTGGTCGAACCTGGCCATGGCAGTTGTGCCCTCGACGGTCCAGGGAGGCACGTTCTACCTGTCCCCTAATGCGGGCCCCTCGCAACTCGCGGGGCAATTGTGCCATCCCAACTACTTCAACGTCGCCTGGCAAAACAACAATCTGCATGAGGCGATGGGTGCGCATATGAAGGATGCGGGCCTCCAGAAACCCTTCATTCTGGCGCCAAACTATCCGGCCGGCACCGATGCGCTTACGGGCTTTAAGGATCGCTTCGGCGACCCGGTTGGTGAGATCTATACCAAACTCGGACAGACCGATTATGCTGCCGAGATTGCGCAAATCCGCGCAAGCGGCGCTGACAGTGTCTTCTTTTTCCTGCCCGGCGGGATGGGGATCGCGTTTATGAAGCAGTATGCCGGGGCCGGGGTTGAGATACCCGTTTATGGCCCGGCGTTCTCCTTTGACGAGGTCATACTGGGTGCGGTTGGTGACGCCGCACTGGGGGTCAAGAACACCTCCCAATGGGCATATGACCTTGAGAACGAGGCAAATGCCGCCTTCGTTGCGGCCTTTCGCGAGGAGTACGGACGAACGCCGACGCTTTACGCAAGTCAGGGCTACGATACCGCGAACCTGATCCTGTCCGCCTCCGCCAAAGCTGAGGTCTCGGACCAGGATGCGTACCGGGAGGCATTGCGCGCGGCTGATTTCGCGTCGACGCGGGGGGACTTCGCCTTCGGCCCGAACCATCACCCGATCCAGGATATCTATCTGCGGGAAGTGGTCGCCGGGGACGCTGGGCCGACAAACAAGCTTTTGGGTGTTGCGATCGAAGACCTCTCCGACGCGTATGCGGCATCTTGCAACATGAATTAGATGCGCCGGGCGGGCCGTGTCGGTCCGCCCGACCGCCCGGGTCTTAGTAGTCTCGTTCAAAGAACAGACCGATGGTGCTGTCCCCTTCGTTATCCACACTCGCGCGGGCCCGGAAATCCTGAGTGATGTCGAGGTTAATTGTCGCCTTTGATCCGCCGGCGCTGTCGGCCTCCACGTCCAAATAGATGTTGTCGTCGATGTATGCCCCGGCCCGCACGCCGACCTCGCCCTCATCGCCGCTTGTGACGTCAAGATTAGCCAACCCAACCGCACTTCGAAACTGTTCACCAATCCCGTCCCCGCCACCCGCCAAAGTGTTCGCCGCTGCGGCAAGCTGAGCAATCTGAAATGCCGAAAGCTCGGAGACACTGCGATCAAAGATCAACTGCGCCAGAACCTCATCCTGAGGCAATTCCGGGGATGACGAGAACACAATCTCGGGGTCAGTCGCCGATCCCTCGACCGTGATGGTGATCAACGTGCCATCGCGCGACGTTGTTTCGGCGACCAGCCGGATAATGGGGTCCAGCGTTCCAAGCAGTGTTATCGCGCCTTCATCCAGGTCTATGCGTTGTCCAAGGATGCCCAAACGACCTCGGATCAGGTTAATCGCGCCAACCGGATTGACATCGGTGGTTGTGCCCCGCAGCTGGATCTGACCCCCAAGCTCGGCATCCAGCCCGCGGCCCCGCACGAATATCTGGTTCGGGGCGCGAACCAGAACATCCAGCCCAATGGGGACCGCGGCCGTCTGAGCCTCCGGCGCATCGCGCAATCCGGCCCGATCCAATGTCAGGACAACGTCGCGCGGTGGCGCAAAGTGGTCCACATCCAGCAACACACCCTCGTTGAGACCGAAGCTCTTGGGGATCGAAATCTCAGTACGGCGCAGATCAACTGTTCCCGATACCGCCGCCCCACCGGCCAATGGCCCGGTCAGCGCCAGATCGGCTTCAAGGCGTGCTGTAACGATTTCTCCGTCGGAATAGACACCCTCTTGCAACTGCACCCGCAGATCCGCCGGAAAACCGCTTTGCGGCGTAATCCCCACCTGCCCGGCGAGCGTAAGCCGACCGCCAGCACCCAATGCGGCAGAGGCCTGATCCAAAACAATCGTATCACCGGCAAGACGGGCGGCCATGTCAATGTTGTTCAAACGCAGGTTCAATGACTGGCTGGCAAAGCTGGCGTCGCTCAGCCTGGCCGATCCGGCCAGTTGCGGCGCATCCAACGCGCCCGATGCCCGCACCGATACATCCAGCATACCAGCCGCTTGTGCCTGTTGGCCCGCCAGAATGGTATTGGCGAGCGCCAGCGGGAACTGACCTTCGGCATCGATATCCAGCCCCGGCCCCGCCAGCGGCACGCGGCCGGATGCTCTCAGCGACAAACTGGTTTGGCCGACCATATCGAGCGTGGATACAACAACCTCCTGGTCCGCATATGACCCCTGCAGAGTTGCATTTGCAGTACCAAGGCCGCTGTCACGCGCTGCGCGTAGCCCAAGATCAGATCCAGTAAGTGAAAACTCCGCACGGGGGTTCGAGATAGCGCCCGCGATAGTGGCCGTGCCTTCCAGTACGCCCGTCAGTCCAAGGTCACCCACCAATTGATCCACGGTGAGCATTGAGAAGCGACGAAGCTCAACTGCCAGATCAAGCCCTTGCGCATCGGGTTGCAAGGGAACACGTCCCGCCGCTGCAAGGTCTACCGCAGTGCCGGCACGCACTTCAGCGGCAACGTCCAAATTACTTTCCGAACTGCGTCCGCGGAGTGCGATGTCGGCGGGCGGGAGACCAAGGTCCAGTGCCGCTTGTGCCGAAACGCCTTGCGCCCGGAGGTCAAAGTCGGCCGACGGTGCATCCGGTGTTCCCGAAATGCGCGCGCTTCCATCTATCGTACCGGCTACGTTCAGCCCGGGAACAATGTCGTTAACCAACCCAAGCGGAACCACCTCCATGAGCAAATCGAGGCCAAGCGTGTCGCCCGAGGTGCCGCTGACTTCCAACCGTCCCTCTCCGACGTCCAGGACTGTGGGCGATAGTGTCAACGCACCATTGATTGCCGTGAATCGCGAAGGCGCGGGGAGTCTCAGGTCCTGCGATGGGGTGATCACGGTCAGCTGGTTCAGCGCCACTTCGACACCCGGGTTCAGATTTGTCAGAGCAGCGGCAAGGTCGGCCTCGGTTCCGTTTCTGAGGCGGGCTTCGGCGGTAAGGTTCATCCGCCGGTCTTGGGTCTCGGAACGAGCAGAAAATTGCTCAAGTTCAAAGCTGCCAATGACGGCATCCCGCGCTGATATTTGACCATCCGCCAATGGAACACCTAGCAGATCCGTTACCGTCAGATCGACATCCGCCGCGCCCAACCGGGTGTCTGCAACTTCCAGTTCGCGCAAACGGCCGTTGAGTGATGCGCGCTGCCGGTTCACGGACCGGGAAAGGATCAGCTGCGCCGCGACCTCACCCGACACATCCGCACCGGCAAGCGCCGCGACCCCGGCTATATCGGGCGAGTCGATATTGACAGTCCCGGCGAAGAGCCCATCGGCGCCGCGTGCAATTGTCCCCTGAAAACCGCTGTCACCGGCTGTAAGCGAAAACTCCTTAAGCCGCTGCACCTCGTCCTCGACCGAAAAGCCACCCGACAAGTCAACCGGCAGGTCTCCTATCCGCGCACCGCCGTTGATTGTACCGGCCAGCTCGGCCGCGCTCGCCCCCTCAGCAGAGATGTTGATCCTGGCATTGTTTAGTGGGCGGGACTGCAGGGTCCCGTCGGGGATGGCTGCTGTAGCGTCGATCCGCAACGATGCAATGCCGCCGGTTGCACGCAGACCCAACTGCGCCTCACCGGTAACATCATTGGAAATCCGTCCCAGTTCATCGACCGTCAGGTTGACGCCGAAATCTGTACCCTGGGCCGCGTAAATCCCATCGGCCTGCAACGATACGGCATCGCTGATGAGTTGAAAGGCATCAGCGCGAATACCCTCGGCATCACGGGCGATGGACCCGGACAAGCGCGTGACACCGCCCAGCAGCGGATCCAGTGTTGGTATACCCAGAACAAGATCGGTCGACGTACCGTCAAGCGTCAGATCAAATCCACCTGTCACCGGGTTCAAGGAACCCTGGACTGTCGTGTCCAGCCCGCCGTCAAGCGCCCGCTGCGCAAGATCGGCGAATATCTCAAGGTCTTCGATCCGCAACAGGGCCGCGCCCTCGAACCCGTCGGACCCAACGATACCGTCGATATCCGCCACAACACCTTTGGACGTGACACGGGCCGTGTTTATCCCAAATGGCGCGCCCGCGGCCCAATCCAGGTTCAGTAGCAACGTGATCCTGTCGCCCAGCGCCTGCAGCAGGGCAGGGTCGGTTGAGGAAATATCGGTGACCGTTCCATCGACGGTCGTCGTAATCCGGCGCGTTTCCGGCGTTTCCGCGTTAAAAATCCTGCCGCCGAGCTGCGCATTTACATTGCCAAGGGTAAGCGCACCCGAAGTGAGGTCGCGGACCTGCAAAAACCCAAGCCATCTGTCGGTGCCGCCATAGGAAACCTGCAATTGCCCGTCTGACACGGTGGACTGCCCGCCGGGCAGAAGCAGCGGTGTCCCATCGGGTGAGGACATGCGCGCCGTAAGCTCGAATGCCCGCGGAAATCCGTCTTCGGCAGTCCGAAGGGTCCCATCGACCTGCAGGCCCCCGCTG
Source organism: Pseudomonadota bacterium (assembly GCA_039190275.1). Lineage (GTDB taxonomy): Bacteria > Pseudomonadota > Alphaproteobacteria > Rhodobacterales > Rhodobacteraceae > Halovulum. The sequence goes on from JBCCYF010000031.1 coordinate 17,360, forward strand.
TCGATGCTCAGCAGGTCGAGGCTTCGCCCGTCGCCGGGGATTTCGCGCCCGCGCATCTGTATTGTACTTTCTTCGGCAAAAAACGTATGCAATTCAGCCGGAAGCAGGGGTTGCAATCGTCCGGTGATGTCGACCGAGTAGCCCTGCGCGCCATCTACTTCGTTTAGGACAATCCTGCCATCCAACAGGTCCGAGCCATCCGCCTTGAAGTCAATCTCGGCAGTCAAATCGGAAAACGGGCCGTTCGCCTGGACACTGGCCTCCAGCGGTGGCGCGCCTTCGAGGCTCAGCAGCCCGGCCACCACACCGCCTTGGGGCTCGTTTGCCTGCAGGTCCAGCGCAACTGTTTCCGCGTCCGCATCAACCGCTAACGCAAGCGAAAACTCACCCCCTGGGCCATCCAGGCGCGCAAGTTCAAACCTGGTATCGATTGAGCCCGACCCAAGCGATAAGGCACCCGCTGCCTGAAGCTCGGCTTCGAACCCCAGAAGCGCCTCGCCCAGGACTATGCTGTCAATCGACAACGTTTCGAGTTCCACCGAAACCGGCAGGTCGGGAACGGCGATTTCAGTCGTTCCAGGGTCCTGAAGCCCAGGCTCGGGTATCGGCTGGCGAGAAATCGTAATTTTTCCGGCCGAAAGCGTTTTGACATCAACCCGCCCGCGCAGCAAAGCGCTTCGGTTCCAATCAATGAGCGCATCGTCAATCTGCAGCCATATCCCGTCGGGGTCGGAAATTGTAATTGTCTTGACCGTCGCCTGCGCCGCCAGCAACCCCTCAACGCCCGTCAGTCTTATCTTGCGGCTCTCCGTCGACAGCTGATCCTCAAGCAATCGGATGATGAAGCCATTGTCCTCGCGGTCGTCGTCCTGCGCCCAAGCACTTGTCACCAGTCCGGCGATGAACAAAAGTATCAGGATCCGCAGATGCATCAGAACGCCTGCCCGATACCGATGTAAAGCGCCACGACCGGCTCGTCCGCTCGCCGATCAATTGGCGTCGCAATGTCCAGCCGTAGGGGGCCCAGCCCGCTGTAGTACCGCAGACCTGCCCCGGCACCCAGGCGAAGATCCCCATCCATACTTGGAAAGGTATCACTGCTGACCACCCCACTGTCGACAAATCCCACGACACCGATCCGACTGGTGATCCGTTGCCGAACTTCGGCGCCCAGCTCCAGTTTTGATCTGCCGCCGACAGTGTCCCCGTCGATCTCCAGTCCGTTGGAACGGAAATCGAACCCCCGGATCGACCCGCCTCCGCCAGTGAAGAAAAGCTCCCCAGGGGAGATATCCGAGAGTGTCCCGCCAAGCACTGATCCGAGCAACCCGCGAAAAGCCAGGACAGTCCTGTCATCGTCGACTTCGAAGTACACACGCCCTTCGGCTACGGCACGTACTGCGGTGGTGTCGAATTCCAGCTCCTGAAATGGCGTGACGGTACCTTGCAGGTAATATCCGCGTGTTGGGTCCAGATCGTCGTTTCTTCGGTCGTAGGTCACCGAGACCGGCAGGGCAAATGTCAGAAAATCTCGGGTGCCTCTATCGTCCTCGATCTCGGAATAGCTGACCTCCAACCCGACAGATCCATCAAGCTCTGGCAGGAACTGGCGTGTCAGGCCCACGCCAATCTCTGCCGCTCGTTCCGTATAGGTGTCGAAAACCTCCTGCGAAACTTCAGCCCTTGCGATCAGATCCGTGTCAGGCCGAAAGCTGCCCGGCCGGGTAAAGGTAACACCGAGGGAATAGTCATAATTTTCAGGATTGTCCGTCGCGCCGATACCCGAGATACCGGCATCAAAGCGCAGACGCTCGGCCCGACGCGAGAGGTTGCGATGGAGCCAAAACCCCTCAAGACCCAACCCTTCGAGCGACGAAAGAGTGGCGCCAACCCCGAAACGCCTTGGCTTGCGCGGGAGTGTTTCGATGGTCAGCGGCAGGGTCCCGTCCGGGCTGATCTGCTCGGCTTCCTCAATTCGGGCGGCGCGAAAAACCCTCAGCGCATTCAATCGCTCAACGCTGGCCTCGACAATGCGGGGATCAAACACGCGCCCCTCGGGGAGGTCGGCGATATAAGCGATGAAATCTGCGTCCACGTCTTGCGCAGGTTGAACGTTTACTGTGCCAAAACGGGCTTGGCGACCTGGATCAAGCCGGATCGTTACATCCAGTGTACTCCGCGCGTGGTCAGCGGTCACCTCGCGCCCATCCAACGCGGCCTTGGGGTGTCCGGCGCGGCGCCAGGCATTAACCGACACAGCCTCGACCCCGGTGATAATATCGGCCCGGGCAACGCGTCCGGTCTTGAACAGGTCCAGCGGCGACCCCTCATCTTCCCGCTCATCGCGGTTGAACCGCGGCGGATTGGCGATATCCAAAGTGCCGAACCGGAACCGCGGGCCACTGTCGACCCGCACAACAACACTTGCGGGTTCCGGCAAATCAGTGGTGAGGCCCAAATCCGTTGCTTCTGTTCCGTCTATCCGGATACTGATTGCAGGCGCGTAGTACCCGAGGTTGTAGAGCCGCGCGAGGATCGACCTATAGTCCCCCTGCGCTGTCGAAATCAGCCCGGCCGCCCCGGACGCAGGCTCGGACCGCGATGACCAAAGGGTCGAGGCACGCCGAATCTGGTCCGGAATGTTCTCATCGGCCGAACTAACATCAAATTCGACCTGATAGGTCTGAGGATCCAGAACGGTCTGGACGTCCTCGTCTTTGGAAGAGCCGCCAAGACGAAAGATGTCAAAAGCCCATACTGGGCTGGAAGATACCAGCAGTATCGCCGCCACCGCTATGCTGTATCGTAGCCGCACACCAATCCCGCCCGGAGCCCTGTTTTGGGCGGAGTCTAAGGAGGGGAAAGGTCACAAGTCCAGCGAATTGCCGGACCCGTCGCTACAAAACCCCGAACACTGGCCGGGGTTCTGTCTGTTTACCTCGCGCGGCGTTAACCTGCGATCAGACCCAGGCTTTCAAGCTTGAGCAACACCTGCTGGGCGCAGTTGTCCACATCAGTCGACTCGGTTTCGATCCGCAGTTCAGGCGTTGCCGGCTCTTCATAAGGATCAGAAATGCCTGTGAATTCCTTGATCTTTCCGGCCCGTGCCAGCGCGTAGAGGCCCTTGCGGTCGCGCCGTTCGCATTCCTCGACCGATGTAGCGACGTGAACCTCGACAAAGGTGCCATAGCTTTCGATATCTTCACGAACGGCACGACGCGTCGCCGTATAGGGCGCGATGGGTGCACAGATGGCGATGCCCCCGTTTTTGGTTATCTCCGAAGCAACATAACCAATCCGCCGGATGTTCAGGTCGCGATGCTCCTTGGAGAAGCCGAGCTCGGAGCTCAGGTTTTTCCGCACCACATCACCGTCCAGAAGTGTGACAGGACGGCCACCAAGTTCCATCAGCTTGACCATCAGAGCATTCGCAATGGTCGATTTTCCCGAACCGGAAAGCCCGGTGAAAAAGACTGTGAAGCCCTGCTGAGCCTTCGGCGGTCTGGTGCGCCGCAGTTCTTCAACGACGGTCGGGAACGAAAACCAGTCCGGGATATCCAGACCTTCGGCAAGACGGCGCCGCAGTTCGGTTCCCGAGATATTCAGGACTGTCATCCCCTCTTCGACTTCGTCGGCGGGCTCGTACTGCGCCTTTTCCTGGACAAACACCATGTGCTTGAAATCGACCATCTCGCAGCCGATCTCCGCCTCGTGCGTGCGGAACAAATCCTGAGCGTCGTAAGGACCATAGAAGTCCTCACCGGTCGAGTTCTTGCCTGGTCCCGCGTGATCGCGGCCTACGATGAAGTGGGTGCAGCCATGGTTGGCACGGATCAGCCCGTGCCACACAGCCTCGCGCGGGCCAGCCATCCGCATGGCAAGGTTCAGCAGGCTCAGCGAAGTTGTCGACGAGGGATACTTGTCAAGGACGGCTTCGTAGCACCGAACCCGGGTAAAGTGATCGATATCGCCCGGTTTGGTCAGCCCGACCACCGGATGGATCAACAGGTTGGCCTGGGCATCCTTTGCCGCGCGAAAGGTCAGCTCCTGATGGGCACGATGCAAGGGATTGCGTGTTTGAAATGCAACAATCCGGCGCCACCCCATCTTGCGAAAATATGCGCGCAACTCGTTGGGAGTGTTGCGTCGGGCGCGATAGTCATAGTGTACAGGTTGCTGGATCCCCGTTATGGGGCCGCCCAGATACACAGCTCCGGCAACGTTGTGCAGATAATTTACGGCCGGATGGGCCAGATCATCCGCACCAAAAACCTTTTCGGCCTCACGCGCCTTGTTCGGAATCCATTTGTCTGAAATTGACAGTATCGCAAGGATAACACCTTCCGGGTCGCGCAGAGCGATGTCCTGTCCTGCTTCGACCTTTTCGGCAAAGGCTTCCGAGACGTCCAGGGTAATCGGCATGGGCCACAGCTTACCATCGGCTGTGCGCATATCCTCCACAACACCGTTGTAATCGGCTTCGGTCAGAAAGCCCTTCAGCGGGTTAAAGCCGCCGTTCATCAGCAATTCGAGGTCGCAAATCTGGCGGGCTGTCAGATCCCAGGACAGCAGCTCGCCCGCCTCGCGCTTAAGCTTTTCAGCGCTGTCATAGGATACGAACAACTCGGGGATTGGCACGGTATTTGGGGACTGCATTTTACATCTCACTTACGGAATACGTCACGATGAGCGCTCCTCTAGCAGCCCGGGGGGCCACCGTCAAAGCGCTCTCAAATCCCGTGCTCCATACGCGATAATGCGCGGCCAGACTAAGGCGGGAATACGGCGAAAAAGGGTCGAAGGAAAAAATACTAAGAGTGGGTTAACAAACAAAAAGAGCGGGCCGAAACCCGCTCTTTCAAAGTCAGATCGAAGTGTGGATCAGAAGCTCAGACCAAGCCCGAAACCAGCTGTCGTAACTTCGCCACCAGCGTCGTCTTCCTGGTAACCAACTGCAGCAACAAGCTCTGCACCGCCGGTCAGGTCATAGGTAACGAAACCCTGGAAGGTATCTTGCTCTACACCACCGGTCAGTTCCGAGTACTCGTATGCACCGGCAACGCCGATTGCACCGAAGCTGTACTCCAGGCTTACACCGTAGGTGTCGCCATCCTGAGCGCCTGCAGCGGCAAATCCAGTCGGACGGTCCAGGTTCTCGTAAACGAGCGTCAGCGAGAAGTCAGAGAAGCCGATAACAGCCGAAGCACCGATAGCAGTGTGATCGCCACTACCCAGGACTGCGCCGTCGGTTTCAGTGTACTGATAACCAACACCAACACCCAGCGAGAAACCGGCCAGGTCGCCGCTGTACGCAATACCTACACCATAGACGTTATCGGTCAGTTCTGCACTGCTCGAACCACCAGCTTCGTCGTTCAGAGGCGCCTGATCTTCAAGAGCAAGCGATGCCGAGATAGTGAAGGCGCTGAACGAGTAGTCGTACCGTGCGATTTCCGGAGCTACACCGTCGAGGCCCGAGGTGCCAGAGGCGAGGTCAGCTTCGTCGGAAAGTCCGCCGCTTGCAACGTTTGCAAGTGCCTGATCGTAGGCGCCGTCGATATCACCCATCGACAGAGTACCGAAGTCACCGGAGATGAAAACGGAGTTCTCGAACTCGACGCCATCTCCGTCACCGGACTCGTCCAGGTCAATCGAGGCACCGAAAGACAGACCGTTGTCAGTTTCGCCCGACAGGGTGAAGGTCACGTCGATGTCGTTGTGGAATACTGTAGTATCGGTCGTACCATCGTCCCGATATGTTACGCCAAGCTCGGCGTTACCGCTGAGGCTTACGCCTGTGTGTCCATCAGCAAAGGCGGCGCCTGCAAATGCGAAGCCTGCCAGGGCTGTGGTCGCGAAGAGAACGTTTTTCATCGTTTTCCCTCTATATTGCGAGTTTCAAGGTGCACCCCTTTCGGGTTCACCCGGAAGAGTACGCCGGTAATTGACCACAAGCGGGGTCAGGGTCAAGCAGGGGTCAGGATGCCCTATTTGATGCACCGCGGATTGATGCAGCAATGTCACATATCCAAGAATGGCCATACTGTTGCCGGATTTCGAAAATTCTTGTCCCTCGGTTCGGTAGCCGATAGACCACAGCCCACTGCAATGGTGACCGTGAGAGACCACATGTACGCTTTCGTCCGATTGACTGCGCTTGGGCTTTGTATTGCCGGGGTCACGGCATGTGGCGGTGAAGATTCTGCCGAGCGGGACGCACGGTTGGAACGTCAGCTTGAAACGGTCGAGGCGTTGCAACCCAATGAACGCGGCTCGCTTTTAGAGTTCTTTAACGCGCCCGATGAAAGCCGTCAGATAAACGTCAACCGGTACTTGTGGACAGCTTCACTTGATATTCTGTCACTCTTTCCGATCGAGGCAGCGGATCCGTTTTCCGGTGTGATCAGCACCGACTGGGGCCAACCAAGTGGTAGCGGCAACGTCTATCGCGCAACGGTTTTCGTAACAGGACCTTCGCTTGATGCACAGTCGCTGAAAGTGGCGGTGTTTCGGCGCTCAGGTGGCCGTGCCGTTCCGGTAGGTGATGCCACCGCGGAACAGATCGAGGACGCGATCCTAACCCGTGCCCGGCAGTTCCTTCGCGCCGACGAACAGCGCGGCTAAGACATTTGCACATAGGTGCGAGTCACGAACACGACCAGAGCAGGCGACCCATATATGACCCGATACGATGCCCAGAATATTGAACCAAAGTGGCAGGCAGCCTGGGACAAACAGGGCGTGTTCAAAGCGCAACGCGATGACAGCAAGCCGAAGTACTATGTGCTTGAGATGTTTCCGTATCCATCGGGCAAACTGCACATGGGTCATGTGCGCAACTATACGTTGGGCGATGTTGTGGCCCGGTACAAGTCTGCAACCGGCCACGCGGTCTTGCATCCGATGGGCTGGGACGCTTTCGGTCTTCCCGCCGAAAATGCGGCGATGGAACGCGGTGTCCATCCGGGTGACTGGACCTATCAGAACATCGATGCCATGCGGGCACAGTTCAAGGCCATCGGACTGTCCATAGACTGGAGCCGCGAGTTTGCGACCTGCGACCCGGAGTACTACGGCCAGCAGCAATCCTTGTTCCTCGACATGCTCGAAGCTGGGCTCATTGCCCGAAAGAACGCCGTGGTGAACTGGGATCCCGTCGATATGACCGTTCTGGCGAACGAGCAGGTCGAGGATGGCAAGGGCTGGCGTTCGGGGGCGGAGGTTGAACGGCGCGAGTTGACGCAGTGGTTCTTCAGGATATCCGACTATTCCGAGGAACTGCTACAGGCTATAGACTCGTTGCATCACTGGCCCGAGAAGGTGCGTCTCATGCAGACCAACTGGATCGGCAAGAGCCGTGGAACTGAAGTCCCCTTTCATTTGACCGATGCCTACGCGGATCAAAGCGAGATTATTTGTTACTCAACCCGGCCGGACACTCTGCGCGGCGCGAGTTTCCTTGCAATATCCCCGGATCATCCGCTGTCAAAAGCGCTGGAGTCTGAGAACGCCGATATCGCGGCGTTCAACGCGGATTGTCGCAAAACCGGCACCTCGGAAGAAGCGCTGGAACGGGCCGAGAAGAAGGGTCTGGACACAGGTTTAACGGTCGAGCATCCGGTTTACCCAGAGCGGCAGTTGCCGGTTTGGATCGGGAACTTCGTCCTTATGGACTATGGCACCGGCGCCGTATTCGGGTGCCCGGCACATGATCAACGAGACCTCGATTTCGCCCGAAAGTATGGGTTGCCGGTGACCAACGCATTCTACATGCCCGGTGACGAAACAGATGTGAGCGACCAGGCATTGGTCCCGCCAAAAACCGAAACAGTTGTCTATATCGACCACTTCGCGGGTATCGGGACCTGCACAAGTCAAAGCGGTATCGATACCACCATCAACTGGTTGGATGCCAGGGGTCTGGGCACCGGGCAGGTTAAGTATCGTCTGCGGGATTGGGGCGTCAGCCGACAGCGATATTGGGGTTGCCCTATTCCTGTCGTGCACTGTGACGATTGCGGTGTGGTACCGGAACGCAAGGAAAACCTCCCCATTGCTTTGCCACAAGACGTCACGTTTGATCGTCCGGGCAATCCGCTCGACTGGCATCCCACCTGGCGCAAGGTCGCTTGCCCGGCCTGTGGCAAGCCCGCCACCCGTGAAACCGACACGATGGACACCTTTGTGGACAGCTCGTGGTACTTTGCGCGTTTTGCATCACCGCGGGCGACGTCACCAACCGATACCGGTGATGTCAGCTACTGGATGAATGTCGATCAGTACATCGGCGGGGTCGAGCATGCGATCCTGCATCTACTCTACTCGCGCTTCTTTGCCCGAGCCATGCACAAGACCGGCCATCTGCCCAAGGCGGCCATCGAACCCTTCAATGCGCTGTTCACGCAAGGCATGGTCACACACGAGACCTATAGCCGTGTGGGCGAGAACGGGCGTGAGGAGTGGGTGGCGACCGAAGACATCATCCGAACCGAAAAGGGCGCGACGCATAAGGATGGAACGCCTTTGGTGATCGGCCCGATCATAAAGATGTCGAAGTCAAAGAAGAACGTGGTCGACCCGGCGGCTATCATCGAACAATATGGCGCTGACACCGCCCGCTGGTTTGTGATGTCCGACAGCCCGCCCGAGCGTGATGTGGAGTGGACCGCCGCCGGCGCCGATGCCGCCTGGAAACACCTGCAGCGGGTATGGCGACTGGCCACCGAAGTTTCCGAGGCGGGAGAGGCCACGGATACCAACCCAGACGCCGCCCTGTCGTTCAGGCGCCTGATTCACAGGTGTATCGAAGGTGTAACACACGGCATCGAGGGGTTCGCATTCAACAAATCCGTGGCCAGGCTCTATGAGTTGACTAACGCCATACAGAAGGCGCCTGCCGGGACCGGGGCCACACGACAAGAGGCGGTGCTGACACTTGCCAGATTGATGACGCCTTTTACACCGCATCTGGCCGAGGAGATCTGGGAGGCACTTGAGCAGCCCGGGCTGATCAGCCAAACGCCTTGGCCCGTCGCTGACCCTGAGCTTTTGATCGAGGATACGGTGACGCTACCGGTACAGATAAACGGCAAACGCCGTGCAGAGATCCGCGCACCGGCAGGTGCCGAAAGCTCTGAGATCGAGGATATGGTGATGTCCGATCCGTCAGTCCTGAAGCATCTGGGCGGCCAGTCACCACGTAAGCTGATCGTTGTTCCCGGACGGATTGTGAATGTCGTGGTCTAGACGGGGAATGTGCGTTGCACTTGCGACGGTACCGGTCTTTGGCTGTGGTTTTGCACCCCTTTATTCGGAGGGTTCAGCGGCCCGAAACCTGCAGGGTCAGATAGTCGTCGATACACTTGAGGGGCGTTTTGGCTTCGATCTGCGTGAGCGGCTGGTCACCCGTCTTGGGCCACCAACGGGTGCGCAGTTCCAACTCAAGATCCAAACCAGCACGGAGGAAGAGCGGCGCGCTGTCCGGGCCGACAATACCGTTTCACGCTTCAATCTCTCGGTCGTGGCTAGGTTTCAGGTAATCGATCGCGGGACTTCGGCACAGGTTTTTGAGGATACTGCTCAGGCCTTCACCGCCTACTCTGCCGTTGCCTCGGCCTTTGCCACACGCCAGGCCGAGGCGGATGCGTTCGGCCGCCTTGCCAATACTCTGGCGGATCAGATCGTATTGCGCCTTGCCACAACCGCGGAGATCTGGGCGACATGAAACTCTCGCCACGCGATGTGAGAGCCTTTTGCACGAAACCGGACCTGCGCCATGCCGCAATTCTATTGTATGGACCGGATCCGATGCGGGTGGACATGGTTCGCAAAGACCTGGTTGCGGCGGTGCTTGGCGCGGGCGGTGTTGAGGAAATGCGGCTTACCAGATTTGCCGCTGCCGACGCGCGAAAGGACCCAGCTGCCTTGGCCGACGCGACCCGCGCCCAGGGATTTTTTCCTGGCCAGCGTGTTGTCGAGGTCGACGACGCGGCCGACGGCGCCAGCAAGAGCATTGCCGCGATGCTGGAAGAATGGCGCGAGGGCGACGCTTTCGTTGTGGTGTCCGCCGGCCAACTCACACCCCGGTCCAGCTTGCGAAAGCTGTTTGAGGGGGCGCACAATGCGCTGGCCGCGGCAATCTATGCCGATCCGCCGAGCCGGGACGATGTAGAGGCCGCGCTCCGACGCGCCGGTGTCCGCGATGTGGCGCCTGAGGCGATGCCGGATGTCCTCTCGCTTGCCCATGCGCTGGATCCGGGTGATTTCCAGCAAACACTTGAGAAGCTCGCGCTTTACAAGCTTGAAGACGCCGGACCGGTCACTTCGAAGGATCTTGTCGACGTCATGCCCAGCACAATCGAGACGGGACTGGATGATGTGATTTCCCTTGTTGCGGACGGTGCGGCGGGGGCACTTGCACAGTCGCTGCCTAAACTTGCCAACCAAGGGGCACAGCCGACGGCCGTCTGCATTGCGCTGAACCGGCATTTCCGCCAGTTGCATGCTGCGGCGACGCATCCCCAGGGTCCTGGTCAGGCACTCGCCCGCGCGCGCCCCCCGGTATTCGGACCACGCCGCGACGCAATGGCCCGACAGGCGCAAGACTGGGGGTCCGCACGTCTTGAGGGGGTGCTGAAGCTGATCTTGGACGCTGATCTAACGCTTCGATCCTCCAGCGCCGCGCCAGCCCGAGGTATCGTGGAACGCTTGATGATCCGCATCGCCATGGCCCATCCAAAGTAAGGAGCCAGACTTATGTACACAGTACACGGCCATCCCCGCTCCAGGGCACTTCGAGTGATTTGGGCACTTGAGGAACTGGAACAACCCTACGAGATTGATCCTCTTCCGCCGCGGTCGGAGAAGCTTCGCGAGGTGAATGGAACGGGCAAAATACCTGTTCTGGGAACACCCGAGGGGATGATCAGCGACTCGGTTGCCATCATCACCTACCTTGCGGATGCGCATGGCGGGCTCACCTATCCGGCGGGAACATTTGCCCGTGCCCACCAGGATGCGGTGACACATTACGTCAACGCGGAAATCGACAGCGCGCTCTGGCTCTATGCAAAGCACAGCTTTGTCCTGCCCGAAGACTGGCGTGTGCCAGCCGTGAAGCCCACCGCGGTTCAGGAATTCAGCCGCGCCATGGAGGTGCTGGAACGCCTGAAAGGCCATCGACAGTTCATGGCCGGGGATCAGTTCACTATAGCGGACATATTACTGAGCCATTGTGCGGGTTGGGGGTTGTCGATCAAGTTTCCGCTGCCCGAAGGGCTATTTGGAGAGTTTCTGCGATCCCTTCGTCAACGTCCCGCGATGCAACGTACCTTGGCGCAGGTCAAAGCCTTCAGCTGAACGGGGTCTTTTCACCGGCTGGCCGTATCCCTAAAACCACCAAAGCAATAAGGGAGACGCACGGTGAGCGGCAAAGACGTCACACCGATGATGGCACAGTATCTTGCGATCAAAGCAGAGCACCCGGATGCTTTGCTGTTCTACCGGATGGGCGACTTCTATGAGCTCTTTTTTGATGATGCCAAGGCAGCGGCAACGGCGTTGGACATCGCACTCACCAAACGCGGAAAACATCTTGGCCAGGATGTCGCGATGTGCGGGGTGCCCCATCATGCAGCAGAAGGGTACTTGCTGACACTGATACGCAAGGGGTTTCGGGTCGCGATTTGCGAACAGATGGAGTCTCCGGCAGAGGCCAAGAAACGCGGCTATAAGGCCGTTGTGAAACGGGAGGTTGTGCGCCTGGTCACTCCAGGGACCTTGACCGAAGACAGCCTGCTCAGCGCGCGCGCCAATAACTACCTCGGTGGGTTTTGTATGGTGAGGGATGCGGGCGGATTTGCCTGGGTCGACCTTTCAACAGGGGATGTGACGGTCGCAAGCGCATCCTTAACTACACTTGGGCCGCTTCTGGCCCGGGTTGCGCCGAGTGAACTGCTGGTCAGTGAAGCCGAGGCCGAACTGCTACGACCCCAGATCACGGACATGGGCATCGCCATTATACCCCGCCAGAGCCAGAGCTTTGACAGTACCGGCGGGGCGCAGTGGGTCTGTTCCCAGTATGCCGTAGACAGCCCTGATGCGTTTGGTCAAATGAGCCGCGCCCAGCTTGGTGCCCTTGGTGCCGTGCTGGCCTATCTGGATCTGACCCAGAAGGGCCATACAGCGCTGTTGCGCCCGCCCACAATTGAACGCGATGGCGGCCTGATGCTGATCGACAGCGCGACGCGCCGTAACCTGGAACTGACGCATGCACTCGACGGCAAAAGGGCGGGATCCTTGCTTTCGGTCATGGACCGCGCTGTGACCGGCGGTGGTGCGCGTTTGCTGGAATCGCGCCTCACCAGCCCGACCACCGATGTGGCGACGATTGCCGCGCGACTGGACGGCGTGACTTTCTTGGTCGAAAACCCGAACCTGCGGGTAGATTTGCGCAGCACCTTGCGCGCTGTCCCGGATCTTGAGCGCGCGCTGAGCCGGATCGGTCTTGGCCGAGGCGGGCCCCGCGATCTTGGCGCAATTCGACAGGGATTGCAGCAGGCGGACGCGCTTGCGGGCCTGCTGGAGACGCAGGAAACCCCGTTCGCCATCCATGTTGCGGCATTAGGCGGTCATGAAGAGCTTCTCACTTTGTTGCGGGATGCGCTGGCCGCTGAACCACCGTTGCTGCTGCGGGATGGTGGTGCGATTGCGGCTGGACATGATGCAGAGTTGGACGATGCCAGAACCTTGCGTGATCAGGGTCGGCGTGTGGTCGGTGGGCTTCAACAGGATTATGCGGCCCTGGCAGACATCACCTCCCTGAAGATCAAACACAACAACGTACTTGGCTACTTTGTGGAAACCCCGGCCACGCACGCCGATCGGATGATGTCCGCACCGCTGTCCGAGACGTTTATCCACCGCCAAACCACCGCAAATCAGGTTCGATTTACGACGGTGGAGCTATCGGGGCTGGAAACACGGATTTTGAATGCCGGTGCCCATGCGCTGGAGCTTGAAAAGGACATATTCGAAAGGCTGATTACCGTCGTCATCGACCATGCCGCGGTGTTGTCAAATGTTGCGCGCGCCATTGCCGAAATAGATGTGACATCGGCGCTCGCCGATCTTGCGGTTGCGGGCGACTGGACCCGCCCCAGGGTCGATGCAAGCCGCGCGTTTAAGGTGACTGGTGGCCGCCATCCTGTGGTCGAGGCCGCGTTAAAGCGCGAAGACGGCGGCGGGTTCATTCCCAATGATTGCGATCTGACGGCGGGGATCGACGACAGCAGACCGGTATGGTTGCTGACCGGACCAAACATGGCGGGGAAGTCGACATTCCTGCGACAGAACGCGCTGATTGCCATCCTTGCGCAATCCGGCAGCTATGTTCCAGCTGAAGCGGCCCATATCGGCATTGTCGATCAGCTGTTCAGCCGGGTCGGAGCATCGGATGACTTGGCGCGCGGCCGTTCCACGTTTATGGTGGAAATGGTCGAAACCGCTGCCATCCTGAACCAGGCGGGATCGAACGCGCTGGTTATTCTGGACGAGATCGGACGCGGTACAGCAACCTACGACGGGCTCTCGATTGCCTGGGCAACGCTTGAACATCTGCACAATGTCAATCTGTGCCGAGCGCTTTTCGCAACGCATTATCACGAGTTGACGGCACTGACAGCGACCCTTGATGGGCTTAGAAATGCGACCGTGGCAGTCCAAGAATGGGAAGGAGATGTTGTGTTTCTGCACGAGGTGCGCGATGGCGCCGCGGACCGTTCCTATGGGGTGCAAGTGGCTCGACTCGCCGGCTTGCCCGATACTGTGATCAACCGTGCAAGAACAATCCTGCAAACACTGGAAGAGGGAGACAGGGCGAGCGGGCGGGCGACAAAAACACTGGTGGACGATTTGCCGTTGTTCAACGCGCCGCCAGTGGCCCCTGCGGGCCAAAGGGAGAGCGCTGTGGATCTTCGCCTCGACAGTGTCAGTCCGGACAGCCTGTCACCGCGCGACGCTTTGGATCTGATATATGAACTGAAAGCCCTTAAGACTCAGGATCGGTAGCCTCGGGTACCACACCCATACCACCTGATGACACACCGACCTGGGCCGGGCGGAGCAAACGGTCACCGATTTCAAATCCGGTTGCCATGACCTGAATGATGTGACCCGACGGTTGGTCGGGAACCGGTGCCTCGAACATGGCCTGATGCAATTTCGGATCAAAGCGATCCCCGACCTGCGGTTCGATCATCTGTATTTTGTGTTTGTTGAACGCCGCCAAAAGTTCGCGTTGCGTCAGCTCTATGCCCTCGACCACGGCACCGGCCTGAGTGCGTAAATCGTCGTCGATGGCTTCCAGAGCGCGCCCAAGATTGTCATGCACCGACAACAGATCACGCGCCAGTCGCACACCGCCGTAAAGTTCGGCATCCCGACGGTCCCGTTCCGCGCGTTTGCGCAAATTCTCGGTCTCGGCGAGCGCGCGCAGAAGCCGGTCCTTTAGTTCATCCCGTTCGGCAGTCAGCGCATCCAGCTGGATCTCCTCGTCACTGGGATCGTCTTCAAATTCGATCTCCTCCAGCGTTTCGGGGTCATCGAGGAAAATATCCTCGTCAGTGTCCGCTGAAAGGTCTTTATCCTTGGCCATTGCTCTCTCTTTCCACCGGTTCGCTGCTCCGCCGCGCCACTATGCGCCCCACCAACTGCGCCGTGTAGTCAACAATCGGAACGATTCGCCCATAATTTTGCCGTGTAGGCCCTATCACCCCAACCGCACCAACGATACGCCGTTCGGCGTTCATATAGGGAGACACCACCAAAGATGAACCCGAAAGTGAAAAGAGTTTGTTCTCTGAGCCAATAAAGACCCGTACCCCATCACCAGACTCCGTCAGGTCGAGAAGCTGTGCAAGATCGCGCTTACGCTCAAGGTCATCAAAAAGCGAGCGGATCCGCTCAAGCGCTTCTGGGTCCGTAGAGTCATCAATCAGATTTGCGCGCCCCCGGACGATCAAACGCGCCTCATCCTGACCATCACCGGTCGACCAAATTGCGGTTCCGTTCTCAATAAGCGCAGCCGCTGCTGTGTCCAGCTCTGCCCGGCGCAGATCGATCTGGTCACTGACAATTCGCTTGATGTCGCTCAGGGGGCGGCCCTCGAGGATGGTGTTAAGGAAATTGGCAGCCTCCCGCATGGCCGAGGGGGTAAGACCCGGCGGCGGCGCGATCAGTCGATTCTCAACCTGCCCATCGCCAAACACCAGGACTGCCAGGACACGTTCGGACGCAAGCGATACAAACTCAAGGTGTTTGATGGGCGCTTCCGATTTTGGCGCAAGTACCAGACTGGCCCCTTGCGTCAATCCGGACAACAAAGCGCCGGCGCGGTCCAGCGCGGCCGTCAGATCAGGCTGATCGACACCCAATGAACGTTCAATTTCGGTTCGTTCGGTATCGGACACTTCACCGATCTGCAAAAAACCGTCAAGAAACAGCCTCAACCCCAATTGCGTGGGCACACGACCGGCAGACACATGCGGACTGTCCAGCAGGCCCAGCACCTCCAGATCCTGCATTGTGTTGCGTACCGTCGCCGGAGAAAGGGTTTCCGCAAGGGTCCTCGAGAGTGTGCGGGATCCGATCGGCTCACCGGTCTCAAGATAACTCTCGACGATACGCCGAAAGATCTCGCGACCACGCTCATCCAGCATCACAGAACTGTCGGGCTTTTTGTCGATCATCGTGCTCAAACTTCGGGGGCAGCGCTGCGTATGTATGGCGTGCAACCGACCCGGTCAATCCAGCAATTCCCGCCCGCTGGACGGCAGGGGGTAAAGCCGCTATGGCCACAGAAACGCTTTGGAAAGGACCCGGCATGAGACCTTCTGGCCGCGCGGTGGATGCCCTGAGACCAATTTCAATTGAAACCGGTGTCATAAAACATGCGGCCGGGTCCTGCATGATACGGTGCGGCGACACACATGTGCTGTGCACCGCATCGCTGGAAGCGCGTGTTCCGCCCTTCCTCAAAAACTCCGGACTGGGGTGGGTGACCGCAGAGTATGGCATGCTTCCCGGGGCGACAAACACGCGCAACCGTCGCGAGGCGCAGGTTGGCAAGCAAAGCGGGCGGACGCAGGAAATTCAGCGCTTGATCGGTCGGTCCCTGCGGGCAGGTGTTGATCGTGTTGCTCTGGGCGAGCGCCAGATCACGGTTGACTGCGATGTAATACAGGCCGACGGGGGCACAAGATGTGCATCGATCACCGGGGGCTGGGTTGCACTGCGTCTGGCGGTGAACAGCCTGATGGACGCCAATGAGATCAAGAGCGATCCGCTGACCGAACATGTGGCGGCCGTAAGCTGTGGGATCTGGGGTGGGGTACCGGTCCTTGATTTAGACTATGCCGAAGACAGCGAAGCCGGCACAGATGCAAACTTTGTGATGACCGGGAGCGGTGGTCTGATCGAGATCCAGGGCTCGGCCGAGGGGGCACCGTTCTCACGTGATGAGTTATCGACCCTCCTCGACCTTGCCGAAACAGGGATCGCCGGACTTGTGGAAGCACAAAAACAGGCGATCGGCTAAACAATGGCGCGGCGGTTTCAGGGCGATACTCTGGTACTCGCATCGAACAATGCGGGTAAACTGCGCGAGATCCGTTCGCTGCTGGAGCCCTTTGGTCTGAGGATACACTCCTCCGCTGATTTTGACTTGGACGAGCCAGAGGAAACCGAAGACAGTTTTGCCGGCAACGCGCGTCTGAAAGCGCATTTTGCCCACAAGATGACCGGCCTGCCCGCGCTGAGCGACGACAGCGGGTTGGAGGTTGATGCGCTGAACGGTGCCCCAGGCGTCTATACTGCGGATTGGGCGGAAACCGGATCGGGGCGTGACTTCGGTCTCGCGATGGAGAAGGTGCACGAAAAGCTCCGTGCGCAGGGCAGCAAAACGCCCTGGTCCGCCCGTTTTGTGTGTACATTGTGCCTGGTCGAGGCAGATGGTGCGGACCATCTCTTTCGTGGCGAGGTGGCGGGGCAACTGGTCTGGCCCCGGCGCGGTGATCGCGGGTTCGGCTATGACCCGATGTTTCAGGCAGACGGGGAAACGCAAACGTTTGGCGAAATAGACCCTGAGTATAAAGCCCGGATAAATCACCGGGCGCGTGCCTTCGCGGCGCTGAAAAGCGACTGGTTCGATGGCTGATGCCGACGCTGGTTTTGGGGTCTACATCCACTGGCCGTTTTGCGCGGCAAAGTGCCCGTATTGCGATTTCAATTCCCATGTCCGTGACGGTGTCGATCAAGACAGATGGGCCGAAGCCCTTTGCACCGAACTGGGGCACGTGGCATCTCAGAGTGATCCACAAACGCTTAGAAGTGTGTTTTTCGGGGGCGGTACGCCCAGCCTGATGGACCCCAAGACAGTAGGGCGCGTGCTGGACACCGTTCATGAGCTCTGGCCATCGGACGGTGCGGTCGAGGTTACAATCGAGGGAAACCCAACTTCCGTCGAGGCTGGCCGTTTTGCCGGATATGCCGCGGCGGGAGTAAATCGGGTGTCACTTGGTGTTCAGGCATTGAACGATACCGATCTGCGTGCGCTGGGGCGAATGCACACAGCACAAGAAGCAAAAGAGGCGATCGGCCTGGCACATCGCTACTTTGATCGGGTGAGCTTTGATCTGATCTATGCGCGGCAGAGGCAAACACTGC
Organism: Pseudomonadota bacterium; assembly: GCA_039190275.1. GTDB lineage: Bacteria > Pseudomonadota > Alphaproteobacteria > Rhodobacterales > Rhodobacteraceae > Halovulum. The sequence goes on from JBCCYF010000031.1 coordinate 35,081, forward strand.
AGGAGTGGTGTTCGGAATTGAAACAGGCACTGTCTTTGGCCGCCGATCATATGTCGCTGTACCAACTGACGATAGAACCGGGAACCGCTTTCGGAGCGCGGTTTGAAGCGGGTCGCCTCAAAGGGTTACCGGGAGACGACTTGGCAGCAGATCTTTATGAGGCAACACAGCAGATCTGTGAAACCGCCGGACTACCGGCCTATGAAGTATCAAACCACGCCGTTACCGGAGCCGAGAGCCAACATAACCTGATCTATTGGCGAGGCGGCCTCTTTGTGGGCGTTGGGCCCGGGGCACATGGACGGGTATCGCGCGATGGCGTCGTGTATGCCACGCGCGCAACGGCCTCACCGGAAGAGTGGCTCACGGAGAGGGACACCCAGCCTGGATCGACAACGGCGTGGGAGCGTGTTCCAGACCAAGAACGCGCAACCGAATACCTGATGATGGCGCTTCGCCTGTCCGAGGGCGCATCCCTCTCTACCTATGAAGGGCTGGCTGGGTCTGGGATTTCCACCGACGTGATCGATTCATTGTCCAAGGATGGATTTATAGACCACACGGGCGACAGGATCGTCGCAAGCGCAAAGGGGCGAGTTGTTCTGAATGCGCTGTTGCGGGAGCTTCTATTGGCGGACGCCTGAGGTGTTGGCCAGTGACCTGAATCAGTTTTCCATGCCAAGGCCGCACCGCGTCGTAAGATGACAGGTCTGCGGTTGATACGGGGTGACGCAGGTCATGTGCCCGACAAGGCTTGCATGACCCTGTCGAGATCCTCGAAAGACTTGTAGGTGATCTTTAGGGTGCCACCCTCCTGCCCGGCGAGGTGATCAATTTGAACACGCATACCGAGGACAGCGGATAAATCACCTTCGATAGCCCGTGTATCAGCGTCTTTTCGAGGCTTAGAACCTTGTTTATTAATGTTTTTCTTGAAAACCGCCTTCGCGAGCGCCTCGGTCTGGCGAACTGATAGACCGTCTTTGACAACCTTCTCGGCAAGGGTGACGGGATCATGCGCCGTCACCAATGCTCTCGCGTGACCTGCGGACAGTCGCCCGGCTTTAAGGTGATTCAGTACTGCATCCGGTAATCCGAGGAGACGTACCACATTTGCGATATGGCTGCGGCTTTTTCCAAGAGCCGAGGCCACCTGCTCCTGTGTGTGACCGAACCTCTCCATCAGCTGCCGATACCCAAAGGCTTCGTCAACCGGATTAAGATCCACACGCTGGACATTCTCAATGATCGCGACTTCAAGGGTTTCCTCGTCTGAAAAGCTGCGTACGACAATGGGCACCTCGTGCAACTGCGCCCGTTGGGCCGCGCGCCACCGGCGTTCGCCGGCCACAATCTGAAATGCGCCGGACACCTTGGGATCCGGTCGGACAATCAATGGCTGTATGATACCGCTTTGGCTTATCGAAGCTGCCAGGTCAGAGATATCGCTCTCGGCAAATTCACGGCGCGGTTGGTCCGGGTTGGGATACAATTTTTCGATGGCGATTTGCTGATCTGCGTTCGTACCGGTTGACTGCGCCGTCGCTGCGGGTTCGGTCACGGTTTCCGCCATGAGCGCTGAAAGACCTCGGCCGAGCCCCTTTCGCTCCGATTGTTTTGCCATCATCGCCTCCCTACGATCTCCGGTTGGGTCACCCGGTCATGGAGCTCCCGTGCGAGAGCCTGGTAGGCCACTGCACCGCTGCTGCGGGGATCATACGCCAGGACCGGCAACCCATGCGAAGGGGCTTCACTGAGGCGGACGTTGCGTGGGATCACGGTGGTCAAAACCAGGTCTCCCAACGTTTCTCGCACGTCCGCCTCGACGTCGGACGTCAGTCTATTGCGTTGGTCATACATGGTCAGAATAATGCCCTGGGTGATCAGGTCGGTGTTGGACAATTGCCGAACCTCCGAAATTGTGTGGAGAAGCTGGCTTATCCCTTCAAGGGCGAAAAACTCGCACTGAAGCGGAACCAAAACACCGTTTGACGCAATAAGTGCATTTAATGTCAATAGGTTAAGGGATGGAGGGCAATCGATAAGCACGTAGTCGTATCGCTTCAACTCCGGTGCGGTCAGGGCCTTTCGCAACCGCCGAAGGCGATCAGCTTTTCCCGAAAGCTCAAGGTCGATGGAGCTCAGATCCTGCGTCGCCGGAACAACCTCCACGCCACTGGTTCTGGATTTTACGATCGTATCCGTCAGGGAACGATCCCCAGTGAGGACGTCAAAGCTGTTATGTTTACGCTGTGCCCTGTCGATACCCAGACCAGTGGACGCGTTCCCTTGGGGATCCAGATCAATCACCAATACACGGGCGCCAATCTCCTGCAGCGACGCGGCGAGATTGATCGTGGTGGTGGTCTTACCCACACCGCCCTTTTGATTAGACAGGCAAAGGATTTTTGGTTTTGCGTGTTCAACCACGTTTGAGATCTTTCACGACGAGGACAGCGGATTCGGCATTTGTTATGCTTGGGACTGCTTCATATTCGAAACTCCAGCCTTTTTGGGAGTCGGTCAATTCATCATGGTATGTCCTGCCTTTGGGAAGCAGGAAGACCGTTCCGGAATTGATATGATCAAACGCGACTTTAAATATCTGAGCAAGGGGGGAAAAGGCGCGCGCAGAGACAATATCGGCAGAGACCGGACTCATGTCCTGAATACGGGCGTTAAGGACGGTCGCGTTTAGACCATACGACTGTATGATCTTTTGCAGAAAGACAGATTTTCGTCCATCGCTCTCCACACAGAGGAACTTGAGGTCTGGTGCTTGTTCCAGCGCAATAACTGCATTGACCAGTGCGGGGAAACCGCCACCCGACCCTAAATCAAGCCATGTTCCAGAGGTCTTTTCGCACAGCCGCCATAGCTGCGCCGAGTCCACAATATGCCGCTGCCATGCATCCTCTTGGCTTGAACTGCTGATCAGGTTGATCTTCGCTGACCACTTGCGCGTCTCTGCCAGATAGTGTTCCAGCCGCCGAACTGTTTCACGTGAAACATCAAAGAGGCCCTTGGAAGGTTTGGCGATGTTCATGCCGATTTGGCCAACCGGCGCTGAACCTCAGCAAAGACGAGGGAGAGTGCGGCAGGTGTCATTCCGTCAATTCGCCCCGCCTGAGCGATTGACCTCGGCCGTGTCCGCATGAGCTTTTCGCGCAGCTCGTTCGAAAGCCCCGACATAGCACTGTAATCAAGGTCGTACGGAACCTCGGCCGCTTCTTCCGAACGGAGCTGCTCAATATCGCGTGCCTGGCGCTCAATGTAATACGCATAGATCGCGTCTATTTGAATCTGACGCAAAATATCCTCAGGGATCGTCTCAAGTGCGGGCCAAATCGACTTGAGAGACGAGATCTCCACTGTCCTCTGCCGTAGCATGTCAAATACCGAACGACGCTGACCATCTTGACGGACCTCGATCCCCGCGCCGGAAAGCGTGTTTGGTGTTTCGCTCATCCCGGCCATCACGCTTAGGGATGCCTGCATGCACTCCATCTTGCTATTAAATGCTCGGGCTCTGGCGGCGGAAACACATCCGATACGTATCCCCCGGGCGGTCAGCCTCTGATCCGCATTATCAGCCCGCAGTGACAGCCTGAACTCCGCCCGGGATGTAAACATCCGGTAGGGTTCTGTAACGCCCCGGGTCACCAGATCGTCGATCAATACCCCGATGTAGGCCTCGGCACGATCAAATATAACGGGATCGCCACCCGAAACTGTAGCCGCAGCATTTAGACCGGCAATCAACCCTTGGGCCGCCGCCTCCTCATAACCGGTTGTCCCATTGATTTGTCCGGCCAGCCAAAGCCCCGCAAAATCCTGGACCGCTAGCCTATGATCCAGGGCGCGGGGATCAACGTAGTCATATTCTATGGCGTATCCGGGCTGCAGAATGGCAGCCCGTTCCAACCCGCGCATGGATTGGACATATTCCCTCTGAATATCTTCGGGAAGTGACGTGGATATGCCGTTGGGATAGACCACATCATCTGTCAGGCTCTCCGGTTCCAGGAACACCTGATGCTCGGACTTATCGGCGAAACGCATCACCTTGTCTTCAATGGAAGGACAATACCGCGGCCCAATCCCGTCGATATGACCGCCATACATTGCAGAGCGATCCAGGTTTTCCCGTATAATATCATGGGTTTGCGGGTTCGTATGTGTGATGCCACAAGATATCTGGCGCGCGGATGCCATCGTACTCAGAAACGAGAACAAAGACGGTTCGGGATCCGCCTCCTGCATGTCCAGGACATCCCAGTCTATCGTTCTGCCGTCCAACCTGGGCGGTGTCCCGGTTTTCAGGCGGCCCATTGGCAGGCCGAAGGAATCGATCGTCTGGCCAAGACCATTTGCCGGCCTGTCTCCCCAACGACCGCCCTCTACACGGCGGTCCCCGATATGAATAACCCCACGCAGAAATGTGCCCGCTGTCAGGATCGTGGAGCGGGCATGCACCTGTGATCCATCCGCAAGCCGGACGCCTGTAACCCGCCTTCCGTCTATGAGCAGGTCGTCAACTTCTGCTTCTATTACTCGTATCCGCGGAGCGTTCCGGATTTCTTCCTGCATCGCATCGCGGTAGAGTGCCCGATCGATTTGTGTGCGAGGACCCTGGACGGCCGGCCCTTTTCGCCGGTTAAGAAGACGAAACTGAATACCTGCGCGATCCGCTAGTCGGCCCATAACCCCATCCAGGGCATCGATTTCACGCACCAGATGTCCCTTGCCCAGACCACCAATAGCCGGGTTACACGACATCTCGCCGATACGGTCAAAGCGATGCGTGACGACAGCAACGGACACGCCCAGCCGGGCAGCGGCGAAGGCGGCCTCACTGCCAGCGTGCCCACAACCAATGACAATCACGTCGAACCCCGAGTGTTTCACGTGAAACAACCTCTATTTGCCCAAACAAAAGCTTTTAAAGATCTCGTCCAACAGATCTTCTACGCCGACCTTACCGACCACACTGTCCAATGTCTGGAGTGTGACGCGAAGTTGTTCTGCAGCCAAATCGACAAAGAGTCCATCCTCGGATAAATTCTCTTCAACATCTTTCAGGTTTTGTACGGCCTGAGACAGAGCATCCTGATGTCGCTTTCGTATCACCAGCGTGTCAGGAGTGATCATTTCAGTGACGCGGCCCTCTATGGCCGCCAAAAGCTGCGGAACACCATCGCCGGTATGACCTGATACTCCATCCACAACATCTGGGTATAAATCCGACTTGGCGGAGAAAACGAGGTCGGCCCGTTGGCGGATGCTCTCCAGATCGTCCGACAGTCCGGCAGAATACTCGGACAAAAACACACGTAAATCCGCCTGTTGGGCACGATCTTTTGCGCGTCGGACACCCAAGCGCTCAATTGGGTCCGCGCTTTCCCGAACACCGGCCGTATCCATAAGCGTTACAGGCAACCCGCCAATGTCGCATCGCACCTCAATAACGTCCCGTGTTGTCCCCGCTGTATCCGAGGTCAACGCAACTTCCCGTCCAGCAATCCAGTTCAGAAGTGTGGATTTCCCCGTGTTTGGCGCACCTAGAAGAGCCACTTCAAACCCTGTGCGAACACGCTCGGCGCCCTTTGCGCCGGAAAGTTGTCCGGTTATCTCAACGGTGACTGTTTGGAGGAGAGAGAGTACCTCACCGACCAGACCCGGTGGGAGTTCCTCATCGCTAAAATCGATACTGGCTGCGATCAGGGCTGCCGCGCGAACCAACGATCCCCGCCACCGGTCCACTGCCTCCGCCAGTGATCCGCGCATCACGCGTATAGCTTGATGATGTTGTTCAGATGTCTCGGCGTTGATCAAATCCGCCAGTCCCTCGACCTGGGACAAGTCGAGACGTCCGTTTTGCAGGGCACGCCGCGTAAATTCACCCGGTTCCGCGAGGGTAAGATTGCACTCAGTTGAAAGTGTATCCATCAACAAACGCTGCGCCGCTATGCTGCCATGCCCTTGAATCTCAACGGTTATCTCTCCGGTAAAGCTCCCATCCTCCGGAAAGCACACCACCAGTGCATGATCAATCGTCTGTCCATCAGCCGGGTTTCTGACCGTGCGCGTTTGCATCATACGCCAGGGCGGCAAGGTACCGGTCAACCTCTCCACAGCTTCGATTGATCGCGGACCCGACACCCGCATCACAGATACACCCGCCCGCCCCTGCGCTGTTGCCGGAGCGAATATGGTATCCCGCGCAGTCAATGTCCCTGCGGATCAGCTGTTCATGGAGTCGAAGAACTCACTGTTCGACTTGGTCTGCTTGAGCTTACCCAGCAAAAACTCGATCGCATCGGTTGTTCCCATTGGATTGAGAATACGACGTAGGACAAACATCTTG
>JBCCYF010000032.1:0-39843 GCA_039190275.1 Pseudomonadota bacterium
CCGCTCGGTCGGAAGCAGTTTGGCGATCCGCCGCAACGCATGGATGAAGCCCATATCCAGCATCTGGTCCGCCTCGTCCAACACAAAGTACCCTGTGTCGGACAAGGTCAGACTGCGCCGGTCGAGATGGTCAATCAACCGGCCCGGCGTCGCAACCAGCAAGTCGATGCCGCGCGCCAATTGCTTGGCCTGCATATGCACGGAGTTTCCACCGACCACCATCGCCACCCGCAGATGAGTACCGCGGACAAAGCCCCGCAAGTTGTCCGCAATCTGTTTTGCAAGCTCTCGTGTCGGGGCCAGGATAAGGGCCGTCGCCGTTTTCGGATCCGGCCGGGCGCCCCGTTTCATCAAGAGATGCACCAGCGGCAAGCCGAAGGCGGCAGTCTTGCCGGTGCCGGTCTGCGCCAGGCCCATCAGGTCGCGTCCGTCCAGCACATGCGGAATAGCTTGTTTCTGGATCGGTGTCGGGTTTGTCAGCCCCTGTGTTTTCAAAGTGTTCAGCAAATGGGCGGAAAGGCCCAAGCGTTCAAAATCGGTCAAGTTAGTCCTTTCGCTGGCGTTGATACACGCCATACGTCGAATGAGACCCGTGCCGTATACGGCACAGGACATGGGAAACGCGCCGCCATCCCGATGGTCGGTGGTACGCGCTGGACCCCTGCGTGATGTGGGAACCGTGTGTCGGGCGCGCCGCAACCGGCGCTGGTTCGTTCCAATTCTGGGCGGGTGTACCCCGCGTATACTGGCGTCTGCTCACGCGGCAGAACGAACACTATGCGCGAGATGGGTGATCTTGCTCCAAAAGTCAAGTTCCCGAACCCAAGGTACGGCGGGTAAACCACCGGTCCCCGGCCCCGGCCAGCGCATGAACGGCCCGACCGGTTTCCAGCCACACTGCGCGATGTCCCGGCTCTAGCGGTGACCCCAGGCGCTGACCGGGCACGCCCAGGTATATATGGCAGAGCTTTCGCGCCCAAAGGTCGTACTCGGGCATGAAAACAAAGCGTTGATAGCTGCCGACCTTTCGGATGATCCGAACGCTCCAGCCGGTCTCCTCGAAAACTTCGCGGTGCACTGCGACAAGTGGGCTCTCGCCCGGGTCAATGCCGCCGCCGGGCAACTGAAGCTCCGGTCCGGGATCGGCCTGCTCGGTCAAGAGCAGCCGGTTGCCCTTTTGCAGAATTGCATAGGCGCCAGGCCGGTCACGGTAGGTGATGTTCTTGCGGGGCGGTTGGCCAAATCGTCTCATCCGCCCGGTGATGGTGCAGATCGCATGTCTGTGCAAGTCTGGAACGGCCGGGGTTGGAAAGCGTCCTGCCCGATCCTATGTGATGCGACTTGAACTGGAACAGGAGGTCGTCATGAACACCGTACATCAGATCATCTGGGATGATACCGTTCTGCCGTTCCAACTGGACGCGGCGGACACGCGCGGCCGGGTTGCGCGACTGGACAAGACGCTGCAGCAGATCCTGAGTCAGCACGCCTATCCAGCACCAGTGGCGGCATTGGTGGCCGAGGCGGCATTGCTGACCGCGTTGATCGGGCAAACCATAAAGCTGCGCTGGAAGCTGTCCTTGCAAATTCGCGGTGACGGGCCAATTCGGCTCATCGCAACCGACTACTTTGGACCGGCGTCCGAGGGCGAGGCGGGGCGGCTGCGTGCCTGGGCCAGTTTCGACGAGGAGCGGCTGCCCTTTCATACGGGCACCCCGTTCGAGGGGATCGGCAAGGGGATGTTCGCGATCCTGATCGACCAGGGTGAGGGAATGGTGCCTTATCAGGGGATCACACCGCTTGCCGGCGGTTCGTTGGCGGCTTGTGCGGAGACCTATTTCGCACAGTCCGAACAGCTTCCCACCCGCTTTGCCCTGGCCATGGCCGAAACATTTCAGCCTGGCACCGATGCTGCGTGGCGGTCGGGCGGCGTGATGATCCAGCACATGCCGAAGGCCAGTCCGTTCGCCAAAGGGGAGCCCACGGGCGAGGGCGGTCTGCTGACCCGCGACGACATCCTTGATGGCGCCGAAGCTGAGGACTGGAACCGGGTGAACCACTTGCTCGATACTGTCGAGACCACAGAGTTGATCGGTCCGCATGTCACCCCCGACAGCCTGCTGGTCCGGCTGTTCCATGACGAGGGTCCGCGTGTGTTCGACACCCAGCCGGTCGCCTTTGGCTGTACGTGCAGCAAGGAAAAGGTGGTGCAGTCGATGTCGATCTACTCGGCCAAGGACATCGGCCATATGACAACTGAGGACGGCAAGGTTACCGCCGATTGTCAGTTCTGTGGGGCTCACTACGAGTTTGAGCCAGAGACCCTGGGCTTCGACGCCAGGGCCTGAAATCAAGCAGAGCGGCGCTCTGAAAAGACCGCCGCTCTGCGCAGAATGCTTGGAATGATGCGGAAATCATGTGCAACACCTGACCGCTCGCGTGGAACGCCACCGCGCGGGGGTTGTGGACCGCGCGCCGCGGGCGCATCCTAGACCGATGACCAGTCAGCAACCTACCCTGGACCGTATATCTCGCGCCCTGCTTTCTCCGCCGGTTGGCAGTTCCGACTTCGATCTGAACCCCGAGGTTCTGGGCCTGCTGCCAGCAGCGCGCCAGCTGCGCGAGGCGGCGGTGCTGGTCCCCCTGGTGGATCGGCCGGACGGGATGACCGTTCTGTTGACCCGTCGATCCACGCGGCTGCGGCATCACCCCGGGCAAATTGCGTTTCCCGGCGGAAAGCGTGATCCGGACGATCCGGGACTTTGGGAAACCGCGCTGCGCGAGGCGCGTGAGGAGATCGGTCTTGACCCGACGCATGTTGCGCCGATGGGTGTGCTCGACCGGCACGAGACGGTTACCCGCTTTGATGTGGCCCCCCATGTCGGACTGGTGACGGGGCCCTTTGATGTGCGCCCCTGCGAGGACGAAGTTGCTGAAGTGTTCGAGGTCCCGTTGGACTTTCTTCTGGATCCCGGCCATTACCAAACCCATGGTCGGCTCTGGAACGGACACAAACGCCAGTATTTCGCGGTGCCCTATGGCCCCTATTACATCTGGGGCGCGACCGCACGTATCCTCAAAGGACTGGCGGACCGCGTCCGCGCACTGTGATGCGCATTGACGCGCCATGGTTGCACCGCGCGGGCACACGGGCGGTCATGGCGGCGCTGAACACCGACGGACATCGCGCGTTTTTTGTCGGCGGATGTGTCCGCAACACCCTTCTGGGCCATGCTGTCACAGATATCGACATCGCCACGGATGCCGAGCCCGATGTGGCCACCGCGCTGGCGCAGGCCGCGGGGCTGCGGGTGGTGCCGACCGGTGTCGACCACGGCACCGTCACTGTGCTGAGTGATGGACCGCACGAGGTAACCACCTTTCGACAGGACGTTACCACCGACGGGCGCCGCGCTACCGTCGCCTACTCCAAAGCCATCGGGGAGGATGCCGCGCGGCGGGACTTCACGATGAATGCGCTTTATGCGGATGCCGATGGTCAGGTGATCGACCCATTGGGCGGTCTGGCGGATGCGCGGGCGCGGCGCGTCCGTTTCATTGGCACACCGGCCGCGCGAATTGCCGAGGATGCGCTCAGGGTCCTGCGCTTTTTCCGGTTTTTTGCGATCTATGGCGATGTCACAGCGGGACCGGATCCCGAGGGTCTTGCCGCCTGCGCTGCCGCTGTCGGGTCTTTGGATGGGCTCAGCCGTGAGCGCGTAGGGGCCGAGGTGCGTAAATTGCTGGCTGCGGACGACCCGGCTCCGGCGGTTGCCGCAATGGCCGCAAGCGGTGTACTGGCGGCGATCTTGCCTGGTGCCGACCCCGGTGCGCTGGCGCCGTTGGTGCACCTGGAAAAGGGGGTGGCGGGACCCGCCTGGGTGCGGCGGCTTGCTGTGTTGGGGTCGGAAGACTGGCGCGATGCCCTGCGCCTGTCCCGGGCCGAGGCGCGGTATCTGGAGGAGGTGCGCGACGGCATGCGCAGCCCAAGCCTGTCAGCAGTGGCCCAAGCGTTTGGGCCGCGGATCGCGACAGATGTTGCCCTGCTTCGTGCGGCGTCCCTGGGCCAATCGCTTCCGGATGGGTGGAACGAGGACATAGCACGTGGCGCCAAAGCCGCGTTTCCGGTGACGGCTGCAGATCTGATTAAGCGGTACGGTGAAGGTCCCGAACTGGGTGCGGCCCTGCGCGACCTTAGGAAGTCCTGGATCGACAGTGACTTCCGGCTGGACCGGGCAGCGCTGCTTGCGATTGACAGCGACGGCTAAGCCCAGCAGAACTCCGGTCTGCCAATGGGTGCCTGACTGCCGTGATCGATCCCCTCTATGCCTTCGTCTTTGCCGGACTGTTTTCACCGGGACCGAATGTGGTGATGTTGATCGCCTCAGGGGCGCGGTTCGGGTTTGCGGCGACCATACCGCACATCCTGGGGGTGGCCGCGGGCGTAGGGGTTACCGCCGGGCTGACCGGGCTGGGTCTTGCCGGCATCTTGCTTGCCGCACCCGTGCTTGCCGCGGTGTTCAAGGGGGTCTCGGTTGTCTGGATCCTTTATCTGGCGTGGCTGCTGTTTCGGTCGACACGTCTGTCCCATGCGGATGACACTGCGCGTCCCTTCACCTTTGGTCAGGCGGTCTTGTTTCAATGGGTGAACCCCAAGGTATGGGCAATCGCGCTTGCCGCCGCGGGCGGATACCCGGGTGACGGGACGCCCCTGGCCGAAGGGGCAAGACTGGCGATAGCCTTTGCCGGAACCAACCTGTTCGTATGCCTGTTTTGGACCTTTACCGGGCATTCGCTGACCGGAGTTTTGAAGAACCAGACCTATTGGCGCGTCTTTATGACGGTCATGGCAGGGGCCCTGGCAGCAACCGCGATCCTGATCCTAATTAACGATTGAACGAATCGCCGCAGCGTGACAAATTAAGAACATTAAGGGAACATTAACCCAACGAGGGACGGGATATGGATACCGCAGCGCTTAAGTCTTTAGCTGAGACACTGGTGAAGTATTGTCGTGAAGATAACACCATGCAGGGCCTGGATGAGTTGTATGACCCGCAAGCTGTCTCGATGGAAGCGGCGCCTGGACCCGACGGGATGGACCCCGAAACCAAAGGGATAGATGGTATCAAGGGCAAGCATGCCTGGTGGGACGAGAATTTCGAAGTGCATGAGGCGACCGTGGATGGGCCGTTCCTGCATGGTTCGGATCGGTTTGCAGTGATCTTCGGGATTGATGCGACGCATAAGGCGAGCGGTCAGCGACAACCCATGCGTGAAGTGGCGATCTATACCGTCAATGACGCTGGTAAGATTGTGCGCGAGGAGTTTTATTACACCCAGTAGTGCTTGTGGCGGCGGGCGATTTATCCCGGTGCCTTCTATTTCCGGTACAGCTCTCGTTTTGATGCGCCACCCTTTTTGGGCATGTCATTGATGCGTGCGTCAACTTGCGTCGCCTGGTTTGGTCGGGTCGGCTCACCCAGGATCGTGGCGGTATCGGTCCATGGCCGGTCGGGGATGGGGGCGGGTAGCGCCCCTAGTCGGGATCGAGGCGTCGTGGGCCTGATCCTTCGTCGGCAAGCACGTCTTCGGGGTTGTAGAGCGGGCAGTGTTTGAGTGACAGACACCCGCAGCCGATGCAGCTTCCAAGCTGATCGCGGAGTTGGGTCATGGCGTCGATCCTGGCGGTCAGTTCGTCGCGCCAGAGCAACGACATACGCTCCCAGTCCTTGGCGCTGGGGGTGGTGTCATCGGGAATGCTGGCCAGCGCAGCCCCGATGTTTTCAAGCGGAAGGCCCAGCTTCTGCGCGACTTTGATAATCGCCACACGGCGGAGCATTGCCCGGTTGTACCGGCGGTGATTGGCGCTTGTACGCCAGCTGCTGATCAGCCCGAGGCTCTCGTAATAATGGAGGGTCGAAACCGGTACGCCCGCCCGTGTCGCCATAGCGCCGACGCTGAGGTCCGAAACAAGGGTGCCAGAACTGGGCATAAGCAGTTGACCTCAAGTGCGCTTGAGGAAGCACAGTACGAAAACTCGACTGATTCGACCATAAGGAGATGACGGATGGACCATATCGACAGCCATACAACAGTGCCGCGCTTTGGATGGACCCGGGTGTTTGATCGGTTGGTCCATTGGCTTGTCGCGAAGGATGCCGCCTATCGAGAAGCGCAGCACATCCAGAGGCTTAGCCCACATATGCGTCGTGATATCGGGTTGCCGCCCTACGATGTTCGTACTGAGCTCTCGCGGATCAAAGCCCCATGGTGAGCCGTGCTTCAGGGCCAGGTCGCGACCGGGGGCAGCGACATCAACACCGCCTCGGGGTTATGACCGGTGTGCAGGCCAAACTGCGTGCCCCGGTCATACACCAGGTTAAATTCGGCATAGCGGCCGCGCCGGATCAGTTGCCAATCACGGTCCGCCTGGGTCCATGGCTCTTTCATCCGGGCTTCGGTCACCGGAATAAACGCATCCAGAAAGGCGCGGCCGACATCCTGGGTAAAGGCGAAATCGGCGTCCCAGTCGCCGGTACAATGGTCATCGTAAAAGATACCGCCAACACCGCGCGGTTCCTTCCAGTGCTTGATCATGAAGTACTCATCCGCCCAGGTCTTGAAGCGGGGGTAATAGGCAGGATCATGCCTATCGCAGGCGGTCTTGAGCGCCGCGTGGAAAGCGGCCGTATCCTCGGGCACTTCAACCATAGGGTTGAGGTCCGCGCCGCCTCCAAACCACCAAGCGCCCGGCGTCCAGAACATGCGGGTGTTCATATGCACCGCAGGCGTCTTGGGCGAATTCATGTGCGCCACAAGGCTGATACCGGCCGCCCAAAAGCGCGGATCGTCCTCAAGTCCAGTAATGGATTTGCGGGCTGTCAGGCTATGCTGGGCCTGCGCGCCCAACTGCCCGTACACCGTGGATATGTTGACGCCAACCTTTTCGAACACCCGCCCGCCGCGCATCACCGACATCACGCCGCCGCCGGCATCCTCTTCATCCTCGCTGGCGCGGCGGGTTTCCTTGCGCTCAAAGCGCCCTGCGGGCAGATGCGCATGCGGGCCCCAGTCTTGAACCTCCTCAAGCCGCTCAAAGGCGGTACAAATCTGGTCGCGCAACTCGGCAAACCAGGTGCTGGCTTGGGCTTTGCGCGTCACAAAAACATCGTCGTCCGTCATCTGAGGTTTCCCGGCCGTGAAGTCGGCTTCAATCAACAGCCGGTCTTTCGGAGTGTCAACCGGAATGGCGGGCTGACAAACCGGAGCGATTGGTGTAAACACCTCGCGACTCATGACGGAGTAAAATGAATGAAGCGCATCAGGATCCCATATCAAGCCTAGCTTGCCGGTCCGCCGTGACCGGTTCAGGTTACGACGCTTCATTCCATTTCAGTAATACCCCGCGCCAAGGAGCGCCCGTCATGTACCGCCATTTCGAGAATCTTGTTGATCCGTTTAAACCGTTCGACACGGCCACACCGCCGACGCAGCTATGGCCCTATCTGTTCACCCAGTTTCAGCCTTTCAAAAAGTACATGGTCTGGATGGCGGTCACCGGTGTGTTGGTCGCACTGATTGAGAGCGGCCTGATATTCTACTCCGGACGTCTGATCGATCTGATGGCAGGCACCGAGGCCGAGAGCTTTTGGACCCTTCATGGGTTAGAGTTGGCCCTGGCAGCCCTGTTTATCCTGTTCCTTCGGCCGATCGTGATCACACTAAACCATCTGCTGCTTGAGCAGACCCTTGCGGGTAACATGCAGGAACAGGTGCGCTGGCGCAGCCACAAGCATCTGCTGGGCCAATCCTCGTCGTTCTTTCAAAACGATTTCGCGGGACGGTTGAGCAATCGGGTCATGCAGATGGGTCCCGCAGTTGAAGACGCAACCTATATGACTTTCGAGGGCATATGGTACTCGGTCACGTATGTGCTGGGCGCGCTGATCGTGCTGAGCCAGATAGACGTGCGTGTGGCGATCCCGCTGGCGCTGTGGCTGGTGTTGTACGTGGGATATACCAAGAGTGTGGCGGTACGGGTCGCAACCGCATCAGAGAAATGGTCAGATGCGCGATCCCTGGTCACCGGTCGCGTCGTGGACGCCTATGCCAACATTGAAAGTGTCAAGCTGTTTGCGACCGGCACACGCGAGGAGGCATATGTCCTTTCAGCCATGCGCAGGCTGCGGCTGCGGTTCCAACGGTTTCTGCGTCTGATGACGGAATTGAGCCTGGTTCTTAACGGCATCAACGGTGTTCTGATCGTCGGGGTCGTGGGCACGGCGGTCTATCTTTGGTCGCTGGGTCAGGTAAGCCTGGGCGAAGTTGCTGCGGCCGCCGCATTGACCATCCGCCTAAATGGGATGAGCGGCTGGATCATGTGGGTAACCATTCGGTTGTTCGAACATGCCGGTGTGATCCGCGAGGGGTTGCAGTCCATTGCTGTCCCCCACGCCGTGGTCGATGCGCCTGACGCGGCGCCGCTTACCGTTCGTTCGGCCGAGATCGAGTTCCGCAACGTCGTCCACCACTACGGACGCGGCTACGGCGGGCTTGATGGTGTATCGCTGCGCATCCCGGCGGGGCAGAAGGTTGGGCTGGTCGGGCGCTCTGGCGCCGGTAAGTCGAGCCTTGTGAACCTGCTGCTGCGGTTTCGCGACGCCGAGCATGGCGACATCCTGATCGATGGGCAGTCGGTGCAGAATGTGACCCAGGACAGCCTGCGCGGGGCGATCGGCATGGTCAGCCAGGACAGCAGTCTGTTGCACCGTTCCGTGCGGGCCAACATCCTGTATGGCCGCCCCGATGCAACCGAGGAGATGATGGTGACCGCAGCACGGCGCGCCGAAGCCGATACGTTCATCCGCGAGCTTGAAGATCCACGCGGCCGCAAGGGCTATGACGCCCATGTCGGTGAGCGTGGGGTGAAGCTCTCCGGTGGTCAGCGACAGCGGATCGGAATCTCGCGCGTGATCCTGAAGGATGCGCCCATCCTGGTGCTGGATGAAGCCACCTCGGCGCTGGATTCCGAGGTCGAGGCGGCCATCCAGGATACTCTTTATGGTGTGATGGAGGGTAAGACCGTGATCGCCATTGCGCACCGGCTGAGCACCATCGCGCGTATGGACCGGATCATCGTACTGGATGAGGGACGTGTGATCGAAGACGGGAGCCACGATGATCTGCTTGCCAGAGGCGGCACCTATGCCGGGCTTTGGGCGCGGCAATCGGGTGGTTTTCTGGGGACCGAAGCGGCGGAATAGACATCTGTCTGTCCCTTCGGAATGCCCTATAAACTAAGATGTCCTGCCGATATTTCAATTCTATCGAAATTCGGCAGGACCGGGTAATTTGACGCTACCCCAACGCCCTGAGGGCAGGATGGAAGCATGTTTCGTTTCTCCGGACTTGTCGATGCCTTTGCCCCCGCCCGCGGTGCCCCGCCGCAGGGGCTGTGGTCGTTTGTCCGATGGTCGCTGGACGGAGCATGGCCGATCGTCTGGATTGCGGCGATCCTTGGTGCCACATCCGGAGTGTTGGAGATCGCCTCAGCCTTTCTGATCGGCTGGGTGATTGATGGTGCCCTTGCGCATGGAAACGCAGGATACATCGCGGCGAACTGGCCGGTTCTGCTGGCGGTGGCATGTTTTTACCTTTTGCTCCGGCCCACTTTGATGGGGATCAGCGCCGCGATGAACTCGCTTGCGCTTGCCCCCAATTTCAACGCTCTGGTCCTCTCGCGCCTGCATGGTCATGTGCTGCAGCAGCATATTCAGTACTTTGACGATGACTTTGCGGGGCGCCTGGCGCAGAAAGAGATGCAGGTCGCACGCTCGGTCACTGAAACCGTAAGCGAAGTGACAACGACAATATTCTATGCCCTTACGACGCTGGCAGGCGCAGCGCTGATGATGGCGACTGTCGATAACTGGATGGCTGGCCTGCTGATGGTGTGGTTGGTCAGCTATATCCTGTTGATCCGTTGGTTTGTCCCGCGGATCCGCAAGCGGTCGAAAGCCCGGGCTGCGGCGCGGGCGACGGTAACCGGGCAACTGGTCGATACACTGACAAATGTCAGGACTGTTAAGCTGTTCGGCAACACCGCGCGAGAGGAAGGCGGCGCACGCGAGAGTATCGCAGGGTATCGGCAAGCGGCCGTGAATTTTGGACGGCTGTCCACTGCTTTCCGGATATTTCTGACCATCCTTGCGGGCGCATTGCCGGTCATCATGATCGGCGGCGCGCTGGTCTTGTGGCAGGCCGGTGTTGCGACAGCGGGTGAGATTGCGACTGCCGGGATCATCAGCACACGGATCGGGCAGATGACCGGTTGGGTGAGTTTTACCGCCCTGGGCATATTCGCGAACATCGGCGAAATAGAAGACGGGGTGCGCACATTGGCGACCGCGCCCGATGTTGTGGACGTGCCAGATGCGCAGACCCTGGAATCCGCCAAAGGTGCGATCAAGTTTGACAACGTGCAGTTTTACTACGGTCGTGACAGCGGCGGCGGACTGAACGGCCTCAGCTTCGAGGTCGCCCCTGGCGAGAAGGTGGCCCTGGTCGGCGCATCGGGTGCCGGTAAATCCACCGCACTCGCACTCCTGTTGCGGCTCTATGACCGCGCGGGCGGGGCGCTTACGGTCGATGGTCAGGATGTGGCTGGGCTCAGCCAGGAAAGCTTGCGGCGGCAGATGGCCATGGTCACACAGGAAACCGCTATGTTCAATCGCTCGGCCCGCGAGAATATTCTCTACGGCAGTCCCGGCGCGACCGAAGAGGACATGTTGCAAGCGGCCCGGCGGGCGGAGGCGCATGACTTTATTCTGGAACTCCGGGATATCAAGGATCGCAGGGGATACGATGCGCATTTGGGAGAACGGGGCGTGAAACTGAGTGGCGGTCAACGTCAGCGCATTGCGCTGGCCCGGGCCATCCTCAAGGATGCGCCGATCCTGCTGTTGGACGAGGCGACCTCGGCGCTCGACAGCGAAGTCGAAGCCCAGATCCAGGCAGCGCTGGTTGAGGTGATGCGCGGCAAGACCGTCATTGCGATTGCGCACCGCCTGTCCACTGTCGCTCAAATGGACCGCATCCTTGTCCTTGACGAGGGGCGCATCGTTGAGGAGGGGACGCATGAGGACCTGCTCGCATTGCGCGGTCTTTACGCCCGTTTCTGGAACCGCCAGTCGGGCGGCTTTCTGAACCTCAAGGCGGCCGAATAGCTGTTGGCGCGTCGCCTGGATCAGGAACTGGTCGTTCGCGGTCTTGCCCCCAGCCGTGCCCGTGCGCAAACCCTGGTGACCGAGGGCAAGGTCAGTGTCGATGGCCGGATTGTCGAGAAGTCAGCGTTTAAGGTCGATGGTGAGGATATCGCGCTGTCAGGGGAACCGGAGAAATGGGTGTCCCGGGCGGCAAAGAAGCTTGTCCATGCCCTGGATCGATTTGGGCTGACGCCTCAGGGCATCGCTGCGGATATAGGCGCGTCCACGGGCGGGTTCACCCAAGTGTTGCTGGCGCACGGCGCGTCGCAGGTGATTGCCATTGATGTGGGCCATGGTCAGATGGATCCCGCGGTTGCGGCGGACCCCCGGGTCACCTTGCGTGAACGTGTCAACGCCCGTCACATGACAGTTGGAGACCTGCCGCGGTTGGACTGGGTGGTGTGCGACGTCTCCTTCATATCTCTCACCAAGGCCCTTGGACCGGCGTTGGCGGCGGTGCGTCCCGGCGGGCAGGCGGTTTGTCTGGTCAAGCCGCAGTTCGAGGTCGGCCGGACCCAGGTGGGCAAAGGCGGTGTTGTGCGAAGCTCTATGGCCCGTGATCGTGCTGTGCAGACCATTGAGAACTGGATCATGCATCAGGGATGGCGGGTCCAGGGCGTGGTCCAAAGCCCGATCGCCGGTGGCGACGGCAACATAGAGTACTTGCTTGCGGCGCAGCGGACCTAGCCGTCGCTGAGTGCCAGAAGCTCTGGAACGTCGAGCCGGGAGTTCCGCATCTCCAGATAGCCGTCCTGCCCCACCGGCCACTCGGCTTTGGGCCTGTCCCAATAGAGTTCCACGCCGTTTCGATCCGGATCGCTCAGGTACACCGCCTGCGAAACCCCGTGGTCGGCGGACCCCTGCAGCACCACCCCACCGTCAAGCATACGGCGCACCGCGTTGGATAGGTCGTGTCGACTGGGATAAAGAAATGCGGTGTGGTAGAGACCCGTCGCATTGCGTGGGGGTGGCGCACCGCCCGCGCTTGACCACGTGTTCAGCGCGATATGGTGGTGATACCCCCCGACGGACAGGAATGCTGCCCGATCCCCATATCGTTGCATGATGTCGAGCCCCATAAGCCCGTGATAAAATGCCAGCGAGCGATCAAGGTCGGCGACTTTCAAATGCACATGTCCAATCCCCAGTCCGGTTGGCGCGGCTTGGGTGGCGCGTGTTTGAGGTTGTGCCATTTGCATCTCCTGTTTCCGCAACAACAATAATCATCGCCTGCGGATCCGCATCGTGTTGTGTGCGAAACAAACAGTTTCATCTTCCGCGTTTGGAACCGGCACGCTAAGACGTCGCGCATGACGCAGGTTGAAATTGACCGCCTGGGTGCGGCCGGCGATGGCATCGCGGACGGGGCGTACTATCCCTTTACGCTGCCCGGTGAGTTGGTTTCTCCCGGTCCTCCAATGAAAGTTCTGCGCGCCGCGCCAGACCGGGTCCAGCCGGTATGTCGGCACTTCGGATCCTGCGGGGGGTGTTCTGTCCAGCATGCGTCCGATGCGTTTTTGGAGACGTGGAAGCAGGATATGGTGCGACGGGCCCTTGCGGCGCATGGGTTGACGGCAGACCTAAGACCAGTCCAGACATCGCCGCCGCACAGCCGACGGCGGGCCGTCCTTACGTTGCGGCGCACGAAAAAGACAGTTCAGATGGGATTTCATAGCCGCGGCTCGGATCAACTTGTTGACCTTGCCGAATGTCACGTCATGCGCCCCGGTATCCTTGCATTGCGGCCCCAACTTGAGCGTTTGGCCAGGGACGGGGCCAGCCGCAAAGGGGCACTTCATGTGTCGATCACCGAAAGTCTGACAGGATGGGATGTGGCCGTAACGGGTGGCAAAGCTCCGGACCGCGCGCTTAGAACGGCCATAGCACAGGCGGGCAGGGGCTTTGCCCGGCTTGCCTGGAACGGGGAGGTTATTGTCCAACGGGACCCGCCGGTACAGGTGATCGGGCGCGCACATGTCGTACCGCCGCCGGGATCTTTCCTGCAGGCGACCGCCGACGGCGCACAGGCATTGACCCGCACGGTCCGGCAAGCCCTGGGCCAGGCGGCGCATGTTGCGGATCTGTTTTGCGGCATCGGTACGTTTACTTTGCCACTCGCGGAACAGGCGACGGTTCATGGAGTGGAGGCCGAGAGCGGGATGATACAGGCACTGGACGCCGCCTGGCGCCGGACATCCGGCCTGAAGACGGTGACAACGGAAGTGCGGGATCTGTTTCGGCGTCCTTTGATCGCGGCCGAGCTTGACCGGTTCGACGCGGTGGTCCTGGACCCGCCCCGTGCGGGAGCGTTGGCGCAGGTCACTGCCTTGGCGCAGGGCCGTGTTCCGGTTATTGCGATGGTAAGCTGCAATCCGGTCACCTTTGCACGGGATGCCTCGGTTCTGGTTGCTGCTGGCTATGCGCTGAACTGGGTGCAGATCGTAGACCAGTTTCGCTGGACCGGGCATGTCGAGCTTGTGGCGCGTTTCGGCGCGAAAACCGTCAGGTAAGGATATCTGGTCCGGTCATCGGGGCCCAATACGGCCCTGGTTTTCCCCGACATGTCCACGGTGCAGCAGGATGTGGTCCAGCAAAGTGCAGGCCATCATCGCCTCGGCAACGGGAACCGCGCGAATACCCACGCAGGGATCATGCCGCCCCTTGGTAACGATTTCAGTTGCCTCGCCGGTGAGAGTGACGGTTTTCCGCGGTGTAAGGATCGAAGACGTTGGCTTGACGGCAAAGCGGACCACAATGTCCTGGCCGGTTGAGATACCTCCCAGTATGCCGCCCGCGTGGTTCGAAGTCATCCGCGGCTGCCCACTGGCGTCCATGACGATCTCATCGGCGTTTTCGCTACCGGTGAGCCTCGCGGCGCCCATCCCCTCACCGATTTCTACACCTTTGACGGCGTTGATGGACATCATCGCCGTCGCAAGATCCGTGTCCAGTTTTCCATAGATCGGAGCCCCCAGACCGGCAGGGACACCGGATGCGGTGACTTCGATTACCGCACCGACAGAGTTTCCCGATTTTCGCAGATCGTCCAGGGTGACCGCCCAGTCCTGCGCCGCCTGCGCATCGGGTGTCCAAAACGGGTTCTGCTCTATCTGCTCCCAGTCGAAGCGGGTGCGATCAATCCCATGTGGGCCCATCTGGACCATATATCCGATGATCCGGACATGAGGCGACAGATGGGCGAGGGCGGCTCGGGCCAGCCCGCCCGCAGCGACCCGGGCCGCTGTTTCCCGCGCGCTTGATCGGCCGCCGCCGCGGTAGTCGCGCACCCCGTACTTCTGGAAGTAGGTTATGTCCGCGTGCCCCGGTCTGAACTTGTCTGCAATCTCGGAATAGTCCTTTGACCGCTGGTCGCTGTTCTGGATCGTCAGTTGCACCGGGGTGCCGGTCGTAACCCCCTCAAAGGTGCCTGACAGGATCTCGACCCGATCCGGTTCGCGCCGCTGAGTGGTGTATTTGTTCTGCCCGGGTTTTCGCCGATCCAGCCACTGTTGGATTTGCCCGGCACTGACCGGTACACCGGGTGGTACACCGTCGACGGTCGCCCCAAGGGCGATGCCGTGGCTCTCGCCCCAGGTGGTCACACGGAAAATATGGCCAAAGGTGTTCAGGCTCATGACGCGGGCTCCTTTGGCAAGGGTGGTAGCGGCGGGCACACTGCTTGCCAAGCTCATTCGGCAATGCCGCGCAGGCGACGGGCCCAGCTTGCGATGGCCTGGACTGCGCGATCAACACCGATAATGAGAAGCGATGTGAGCCAGATCGGCGGCTCGGGCGTGATGGCGATCTGAAACAGTGTATAGACCGCCCAGATCAAGATGAGTTCAAAACATAGTATCAGGCGATAGGTTCCCCCAATGGCACCTCCTTTCTCTTGCTCGATTTCTAATATAGTTTAATACTAAACTACTTTCCTAAAAATTGCAAGAAAAACCTTGTGGTTCCGTTGGATAAGGTGGTACCCAAGGCAAGCCTCGGGGGGCCCGGAATGGGCTGAGATGCGTTTGCTGCGAACCCGTTGAACCTGAACCGGCTGATACCGGCGTAGGAAAGGCGAGTGCTCATGGCGCAGATCAACGCCTCCCCACTCGGCTCGGACCGCGCCGCAGTGAACTGGAGGATGAACCATGGTACGACCGATCCTAGTCGCTGCGGCTTTGTGCATCTGCGCAATAGGCGCACAGGCGCAAAGCCCTAAGCTGACAGTCTACACCTATGACAGTTTTGTCACCGAATGGGGGCCCGGACCGGCGGTGGAGGCGGCATTTGAAGCCGAATGCGGCTGCGAGCTTGAGCTTGTGGGTGCGGGCGATGGTGCGGCGCTGCTGGCGCGACTGCAATTGGAGGGGGAGCGCAGCGACGCGGACGTGGTGCTGGGTCTGGATACGACCCTGACCGCGCAAGCCGCGGCAACCGGTTTGTTTGTCGAGCATGGTATCACGCCCCGCGGTCTGACACTGCCCATCGCCTGGGAAGATGCGACATTCCTACCCTATGACTGGGGCCATTTCGCCTTTGTGTATGACAACACCCTGCTGGCCGATGCACCCGACAGTTTCGAGGCGCTGCTGGCGGCCGAGGAGCTGAGCATCGTCATTCAGGATCCCCGCAGTTCGACACCCGGCCTCGGCCTGCTGATGTGGGTCAAGGCCGTCTATGGTGATCGGGCTCAGGACATCTGGGAAGCACTCGCGCCCCGGATCGTGACTGTGACCAAGGGATGGTCCGAGGCGTACGGGCTGTTTCTGGAGGGTGAGGCGGATATGGTGCTGAGCTACACCACATCACCGGCATATCACTTGATTGCCGAAGAGGACCCCAGCAAATCCGCTGCCGCCTTTGCGGAGGGCCACTACATGCAGATCGAGGTTGCGGGTGCCCTTGCCGCCAGCGACCAACCCGAACTGGCAGCGCAGTTCCTTGAGTTTATGCTGACGCAACCGTTTCAGGAAGTGATCCCGACCACTAATTGGATGTATCCTGCGGCCCTGTCGCCCGAAGCGTTGCCAGCCGGATACGAGAAAATGATCCAGCCGGATGTGTCTTTGCTGATCCCGGCGGATCAGGTCCCGGCGATGAAAGAGGAGGCGCTGGCCGAATGGTTGGTGGCGCTGTCGAAGTAGACCGGACGACCGGGATCGTCGGTGGGGTCACCCTGCTGGCGGTCATGCTTTTGCTGATCGCGCCGGTATTGGCGCTGTGGGGCGCGGTCGGGGGTCAGCCCTGGCTGTCACCCGGAGATATGGCGGCGCTGCGGTTCACGCTTTGGCAGGCGTTGGTGTCGGCATTTCTAAGTGTCGCGCTTGCGGTGCCCTTCGCCCGCGCGCTGATGCGCCGCACCTTTCCCGGACGGCGGATGATGATCACCTTACTCGGTGCGCCCTTTCTCCTCCCGGTCATTGTCGCCATCCTTGGACTTTTGGCGGTTTGGGGCCGTTCCGGTCTGGCCAGCGATGTCAGCCTGGCACTTGGCGGCCCGCGTCTGTCGATCTATGGGTGGACCGGTGTCGTACTGGCGCATGTCTTTTTCAATATGCCGCTGGTCACCCGCCTTTTGGTGCAGGGCTGGCAGGCTGTGCCGTCTGAACGGTTCCGTCTGGCTGCGCAACTCGGCATGTCCCCGGGTGCCGTGTTCCGTGTGATCGAGTGGCCGATGCTGCGCGCGGTTCTGCCGGGGGCATTCTTACTGGTGTTTCTTCTTTGTCTGACCAGCTTTGCGGTTGCGCTCACTCTTGGTGGTGGTCCACGCGCCACCACACTTGAAGTGGCAATTCACTCGGCGCTGCGCTTCAACTTCGATCTTCCGCATGCGGCCCGCCTATCGCTGATCCAGCTTGCGGTTGGGGCGGCTGTGGTGATTTTCGCGCTCGTTGTCGCGCGCCCGGCGAACTTCGGACGCGGGCTTGGGCGTCTGCCGCAACGGTGGGATGCGCCGCGCAACTGGGGTTGGGATGCCGGGGTCATTGCCATCATGGTCGCGTTTTTGGGGACGCCGTTGATCTTTGTTCTGGGACGCGGGCTGTTCGGTATGCTGGCGGCGTCGACGCCCGGCCTGCTTGGGGCAACGCTGACCAGTCTGGTCTTGGCGATGATCTCGGCCGGGCTTGCCGGGGCGGCGGCGATAGCGCTGACCGGGCTCATCGCCGCCCTGCCGCGCGGTCGCGCCGCTTTTGTGGAAGGTGCGGGGCTGCTCATGATGGCCACCTCACCCTTCGTGATCGGCACGGGCCTGTTTATCCTGATCCGCCCGCTCGTCGATCCGTTTGCCTGGGCGCTGGGGATAACCTGCGTCATCAATGTGGCAATGAGCCTGCCGTTTGCGCTTAGGATTCTGGTGCCCGCGATGGTTGATGTCCGCCGCGACTACGGGCGCCTTGCGGATAGTCTTGGCATGGAGGGGTGGGGTCGGTTTCAATGGATGGTCTGGCCGATGATCCGCGCACCGCTGGGGTTTGCGATGGGACTGGCTGCTGCCCTTTCGATGGGGGACCTGGGGGTCATCACCCTCTTCGCACCTCCGGATGTCGCGACCTTACCGCTGCATATGTATCGTCTGATGGCCGCCTATCGGATGACCGAAGCGGCCGGTGTTGCCCTGGTCCTGCTTGTGCTCAGTTTGCTGGTATTCTGGATCTTCAGCGGTCGCGTGGTGCGTGGTGCGTATTAGGTTTGACACAGTCGAGTTGGCCCGGCCCGGGTTTTCCCTGTCCGCGGACGTCGCTGTAGCGGCGGAGGCGAGTGTCGCGGTCATCGGACCTTCGGGCGCAGGGAAATCTACGCTACTGGGGTTGCTTGCCGGGTTCGTGCCTCCGAGTGCGGGTCGTATCTACATCGGGGATACCGATGTGACCGCGATCGGTCCTGCGCAACGGCCGGTGACCATATTGTTTCAGGACAACAATCTGTTCCCGCATTTGACGCTGGTGCAAAACGTAGGTCTCGGCCGTAATCCCGGGCTGCGCCTGGGGCAGGAGGATCATCGTGCTGTGGCCGCGGTTCTGGAGCGTGTGGGGTTGGACGGGCTCACCGAAGCGCGTCCCGCGGAACTCTCCGGCGGACAACAAAGTCGGGCGGCGCTGGCGCGGGCGTTGTTGCGCAACCATCCAGTGCTGCTCCTGGATGAACCCTTTGCAGCCCTCGGTCCCGCACTGCGCCGGGACATGCTGGATCTGGTCGCGCAAATCCGGGTGGAGCGGAAGATGACCCTCCTGATGGTCACGCATGACCCCACGGATGCAGCGCGGATTTCCGAGAGCGTGATATTCGTGTCGGAGGGCCGGGCCGAACCGCCGCAGCCGACCGCCGCACTGATGGACGCGCCATCGCCCGCGCTGGCAGCCTATCTTGGTCTGTGATCGCACCCGCGGCCGCACGCGGTAAGACGTGCCCCGGCTGAAACCTGTTCGGCTGTGGTTCTAGGTCCGGCTAACCTGCGGGAGTGGCGGCGCGGATGCCAGACGCAGCACAAGGTCAGTAGGCTGGCCAACGCCATGTTTGGCCCAGATGCGGCGCGATGCGCGTTCGGCCGCACCGCCCACGCCCAGGTTCCGGTGCGTCCTACTCGGCCGGTACGCCAGTCTTGCGATGCTTAACCGGTGCCCAGATCTTCTTGTTGGTCAGGTAGAGCAGGACCGTCAGAATCGCGAGGAACAGCACGGCTGTGATGCCCGCACTCTTACGCGCTTCCAGCTTCGGCTCAGCCGTCCACATCAAAAAGGCTGACACGTCCAGCGCCTGTTGCTCGATCGTCGCTTCGGTTCCATCCGCATACTCGACGTCTTCCCCCCAGAGCGGCTGACTCATGGCCAGATAAGTGCCTTCATAAGCCTTGTTCTCGTAGAGGATGGTTCCCGCCTCCTCCTTTTCCTCTCCGGTGTAACCGGTGAGAAGCGATGCGATGTACTCGGGGCCGCCCATGCCTTTGAAAAGCTGGTTGATGCCGGTCCCGTGGGGGCCGTGGAAACCGGCGCGGGCTTTCGCCATCAGACTGAGGTCCGGCGCGTTGGAGAGCGAGGATCCGGGGAAGTGGTCGGTGGGGAGCGCCTCACGTTCGTCGCCGGGGAAGGCTTCGGGACCATCGTCAGGCACAAAGAACTGGGCCGCATAGGCGCGAACCTCCGCATCGGTATAGCCCAGGTCCTCAAGCGTGCGGAATGCGACGTAGCTCAGGCCGTGACAGCCCGAACAGATCTCGGTGTAGACCTGAAGTCCGCGTTGCAACTGGTCTTGATCGAAGGACCCGAAGGGCCCTTCGAAGGAGAAGTTGTAGTCAATTACTTCCTTGTCCCCACCACCAGCGGCCAGCGCCGCGGTAGCACCACCGACAGCAAGCGCAGTGCTCAGCAGAAGGGATCCGATGAATTTGCGTGTCATGGAACAATCCTTGGGTTCAGTCACTCGGCCGGTGTCGGGGCCGGTTGACCTGCGTCGGCGGTTTCATAGGGGTGTTCGGCGTCGAAGTCCTCTTCGATCGTCGACGGCGGATCCAGAGGTTTCTCAAGCACACCGAGGACCGGCAGGATCAGCAGGAAGTAGGCGAACCAGTAGGCGGACGCAATCAGCGAAATAGTCGTGTAGATCCCCTCGGCCGGTTGCGCACCGACCCAAGTCAGTACGACAAAATTGACCGCGAATATCCAGAACCAGATCTTGAACTGCGGACGGTACCGGCCCGACCGCACACTTGAAGTATCAAGCCAGGGGGCAAGCGCCATGACCGCGATTGCGCCGAACATCGCCATAACGCCAAAGAACTTGGCGTCGATGATCCCGCCCGTGATAAAGCTTGTGAACATCACAATCCAGACGTCCGCGGTGAACGCCCGAAGAATGGCGTAGAACGGCAGGAAGTACCACTCCGGCACGATATGCGCCGGTGTGGCGAGCGCATTTGCTTCGATGTAGTTGTCCGGGTGCCCCAGGTAATTCGGCATGAACCCGACCACCGCTGCAAACACGGCCAAGATTAAGACCAGCGCGAACAGATCCTTGATGACGAAGTATGGCCAGAACGGCAGCGTATCGGCTTCAGCATCCTTTTTGGACGTCCGGCGTACCTCCACACCCGTTGGGTTGTTGTTCCCGGTGGTGTGAAAGGCCCAAATGTGCACGACAACCAGACCCAGGATCAGGAATGGCATCAGATAGTGCAATGAGAAGAACCGTGTGAGGGTTGCATTGTCCACGGCCGGACCGCCCAGCAGCCATGTCTGTATAGACTCACCGATGCCCGGGATAGCGCCGAACAGACCAGTGATCACCGTTGCCCCCCAAAATGACATCTGCCCCCATGGAAGGACGTAGCCCATGAACGCCGTTCCCATCATCAGCAGATAGATCAACATTCCAATGATCCATGTGATTTCGCGCGGTTCCTTGTAGGATCCATAGTAGAGGCTGCGGAAAATATGCAGATACACCGCCACAAAGAACAGCGACGCGCCGTTCATATGAACATACCTGATGGCCCATCCGCCGTTGACGTTGCGCATAATGTGCTCGACCGAGGCGAAGGCCAAAGATGTATCTGGCGTGTAGTGCATGACCAGAACAATGCCCGTGACAATCTGAAGGACGAGCGTGAAGGTCAGGACAATGCCCCAGATCCACATCCAGTTCAGGTTCTTCGGGGTCGGAATCGTCAGGGTCGCATGCATCAGCCCGATGATCGGCAGGCGACGCTCAATCCATTTTTCAGGAGCCGACTTCGGTTCGTACTTATCGTGTGGAATGCCACCCATGATCGATCTCCTCCCTTATCCCAGCTGAATGACCGACTCTGAAATGAATTCGGCCTGCGGCACCGGTAGGTTTTCAGGCGCCGGACCGCGACGAATGCGGCCGGCCGTGTCGTAGTGGGACCCGTGGCAGGGGCAGAACCACCCGCCAAAGTCCCCGGCATCGCCCAGCGGGACGCAGCCAAGATGTGTGCAGACGCCAATCATCACCAGCCACTCGCCACCTTCGTCGAGCGTTCGGAATTCATCGGCTGCGGAATCCTCGGCGGACACATTGTCGTTGCGGGCGTTGTTGTCCGGCAGTTCGCCCAGATCGACATTGCGCGCAGCCTCGATCTCTTCTGCTGTGCGACGGCGTATGAAAACCGGCTTGCCGCGCCACAGCGCGGTAATCTGCTGCCCAACCTCCAGCTCACCTACCGGGACCTGGATCGAGCTTAGCGCCTGCACATCCGCGCTTGGGTTCATCTGATTTACCAACGGCCAAACGGCGGCGCCAGCGGTCACTACCCCAGCCGCACCTGTCGCGACATATAGAAAGTCGCGGCGCGTACCCGAGTTATCTTCAACGTGAGACACCAGTGTGCTCTCCCTCAATATTCCGTTCGAACTCTTACGCGCGAAATCACTGCAGCCCAACTACAACCGTTACCTTACGCGCAAATTAACGTGGTAGTTAGTGCACGCGGGCCGTCAGGTCCAGCGGACGTTCAGCCGCAGGGCCATCTGACAAGAATTCAGAGTGACAGAAAACGAACCACACCGCCAGTCCGCGCGACTAGAATGCCCGGATCTTGCATCTCCGCCTGCATCCGCGGGGTGACCACCGCGCACCGCCTGCCTTTAGGGTTCAGCGACCTCACCCTACGGGCGGCCAGTGCAGCATCACGCGCGCAGTCCTAACAGTCGCGTGACCACCACTTGCCCCAGAGGTTGGTGAAAGTACCTGCTCAACAGAGTACTTAGATGCGAGGCGACGCGGATGCACACAGTTACCAGACGCACCATGCTGGCCGGCATGTCGGCAGGGATCCTGGCACCGCCTCAGTCACATGCGGCGCCTGCGTCGCGTCTGGTTGATGCGCGGTGGCGGCAGTTTGGCACTGGCGGGGATCCCGATCACGGCGCGTGGACCGCAGTTCTGGGGCGTCATCTGAGCCTCGGGGCGGATGGTATTTCGCGTTTCGATTATGCAAACGCTGATCTGCGCGCGGTGGAGGCCTATGTGGCGCGCCTGGAAAGTGTGGATCCCGGCGGGCTGGCGTCTGCACCTGCCTTCGCCTATTGGGTAAACCTCTACAATGCCGTCACCGTACGGACAGTTCTTCGGTCGTTTCCGGTCAGCAGTATTCGCAAGATCGGCGGCGGCGTGCTCAGCCGCGGTCCGTGGCGGCAGAAGCTGGTTCGGGTCGCCGATGTCCCGCTGTCGTTGGATGACATCGAGCATGGGATACTGAGACCGATCTGGCGGGACCCCAGGATCCACTACGCCGTGAACTGTGCCGCAATCGGGTGTCCAAACCTGGCAGCGCGTGCCTATTCCTCTAACCGTTTGGGCGCCATGCTGGACGAAGGCGCGCGAAACTATGTGAATCACCCGCGTGGCGCCCGCTTTGACAACCGCGGTCTGCAGGTTTCGTCAATCTACACCTGGTTCAGGTCCGATTTCGGCGGGGACGATGCAGGTGTGATCGCACATCTTCGAAAGTATGCGACAGCACCCCTGGATGGCCAGCTTGCCGGGGCGACGCGGGTGTCCGGACACAGCTATGATTGGGCGCTGAACATCGCCTAAGGGGACTCTGGGCGTCGATTTGCCCAACTATTGGCGCATTTTCGATAAAATATGAGTTTTCCGGCGCGTTAGATAGTTTGTTGTTAACCATGGTGTGTAACGCTCGACAGAGCGATGTGGTGTGCTGAAAGCTGCGGTGTGAAGGACTTAATGCGAAAGACGGTGTTCCCTTTCTGGCTGTGGATCCTATTCCTTGCAATTGGAACTGGGGCCAGCGCGCAGAACTGGTCGGTCGATGTATATACTGGTGTGCAAGGCGCCACTGATAGCGACGTTAGCGGCACGGACGAGAATGGTACCCCTTTCGATTTCACTGCCGGATGGGATGGGCGCTCGTTCGAGATGCCACCCTATTGGGGATTGCGTGCAATGCGCGACACCGCGGGACCGTGGAGCTTCGGTCTGGAATTCACCCATGCCAAAGTTCAAGCGGACGACGATACGCTGGATGACAGTGGCTTCAATATGCTGGAATTGACCGACGGACTGAACGTCCTCACGGCAAATGCCGAGCGAGAGATTGATCTTACCGGTCGCTGGTCCGCGCATGCGGGGCTCGGTCTTGGGATTGCCGTTCCCTATGTCGAGGTGGTGACCCCGGGTGGTACAGAAACCACCGGTTATCAGCTCACTGGCCCTGCGGCGCGTTGGTATCTTGGAGCGCGCTATGCCCTGACCGGTAACGTGTCGGCCTTTGCCGAGTACAACGGGACATACTCCTCAAACACTGCAGACCTCGATGGTGGTGGAGATCTTGAGACGGAAATTCTGACTAATGCGCTTAACGTGGGGATTGGCTTCTCTTTCTGAAGCGCAGGGTCGGTCGCGCTGACTTTGAATGCCATCTTGGGTGTTTGAAACCGCGGCGAACGCAATGATATTGCGACGCGGCCCACAGTATCTTCGTGTTGAAGGCCCTCTTTGAAGCGACAACACGCACGCGACAGCAATACCACAGCCGTCGCTACTTCAATCATTACCTACGTCCATACCCGGCCTGCGCCCGCTGCCCGGAACGGGCTCATGGACCTGCACGCCTGCGTGCTCAATGTGTTAGTTCAAGGTGCTATGCTCGCGTATGGACACATTTTCCGACCGCAACAGGGCGCCGATGGCACACATAGCGTTTCCTTCAAAATCGCCGTCGGCTTCAGGAAGACGTCAAATCGCCGGAGGCGCGGCGCTCATCAAGCGAGGCGATATTGAGGACCTGAAGTACCTTGGCTTCGATGTCCGCGCAGTTCAACTTGGCGGCCGCATACATGGCGGCCGGACTGTCCTGCTCTATGAATGCATCCGGGAACACCATCGAGCGGTATTTCAATCCGGTATCGAACACACCCTCCTCGGCCAGAAGGTGCGCAACTTGGCTGCCAAATCCGCCCGTGGCACCCTCTTCGATGGTGATCAAAGCATCGTGGGTCTCGACAAGCGACAGGATCAGGTCGCGGTCCAGCGGTTTGGCAAATCGCGCGTCGGCTATGGTTGGGCGGATGCCTCTCAGATCAAGGGCCTCTGCGGCCTTCTGGCACTCCGACAATCGCGCTCCAAATGACAACAGGGCGACGCCGCTGCCCTCCCGCACAATCCGACCCCGACCGATTTCCAGCGGCACGCCACGCTCGGGCAGTTCGACACCCACACCCTCGCCCCGCGGAAAGCGGAAGGCCGATGGGCGGTCGGAAATTGCCGCTGCGGTGGCCACCATATGTACCAGCTCAGCCTCATCCGCTGCCGCCATCACGACAAAACCGGGCAGATTGGACAGATAGCTAATGTCGAAAGACCCCGCATGCGTGGCGCCGTCCGCCCCGACAAGGCCGGCCCGGTCAATCGCAAAGCGCACCGGGAGTTGTTGTAGCGCCACATCATGTACGACCTGATCATAGCCCCGCTGAAGGAATGTCGAATATATTGCGCAGAAGGGCTTCAACCCGCCCGCCGCCATCCCCGCACAGAAGGTGACCCCGTGCTGCTCTGCGATCCCTACGTCAAAGGTCCGCTCAGGGAACCGCTCGGCAAACAGATTCAACCCGGTCCCGTCGGGCATCGCGGCGGTAACGGCTGCTATGGTGGGGTCCTGTTCCGCCTCGGCGATCAGCGCCTTGGCAAAAACCTTGGTATAGGACGGCGCGTTCGAGGGTGGTTTGGATTGTTTGCCGGTCGCTACATCGAACTTCGCGGTGGCGTGACCCTTGTCCGCTGCGGCTTCGGCGGGCGCGAAGCCTTTGCCCTTTTTGGTGATCGCATGGATCAGCACCGGACCATCGGCGCGGGTCTTGACGGTCCGCAGCACGGCCAGCAACTGGTCCATGTCATGCCCGTCTATCGGACCGACATAGTCAAAGCCCAGCTCCTCGAACAGCGTCCCGCCGACGGCGACGGATTTAACGAGCTCTTTGGCCCGCCGCGCACCTTCCTGAAAGGGCTGGGGTAGCAGGCTCACCGCGCCTTTTGCAGCGGCCTTGAATTCCTGAAACGGTGCACCGGCATAAAGCCGCGAAAGATAGCTCGACATGGCACCGACCGGGGGGGCGATGGACATCTCATTGTCGTTCAGAATGACGATCAATCGCTTGTTCAGGTGGCCCGCGTTGTTCATTCCCTCATAGGCCATGCCGGCGCTGACCGCGCCGTCGCCGATCACACAGATCACATCACCCAACCCATGTTCGGGAGCCCCACCGAGATCCCGCGCCACCGCGAACCCGAGGCCCGCCGAGATCGAGGTTGAGCTGTGCGCCGCACCGAAGGGATCGTAGGGGCTTTCACTGCGTTTGGTGAACCCGGAAAGCCCTCCGCCCTTGCGGATCGTCCGGATCCTATCGCGGCGCCCGGTCAGGATCTTATGCGGATAGCACTGGTGCGAAACGTCCCAGATCAACCGGTCCCGCGGCGTGTTAAATACGGCATGGACGGCTACCGTAATTTCAACCACACCAAGACCGGCGCCCAAGTGGCCGCCGGTTTCGGACACCGCCGAAATGGTCTCGGCCCGCAATTCATGCGCCACCTGTTTCAGGTCAGCATCGCTCAGGACACGCAGATCCGAAGGTATTTTTACGCGGTCCAGCATAGGTGTGTGGGGTGGGGTTTGGCTGTCGGAGACCATGGCGTTCCCGTCTTTCATCTGCACCCGAGCATGGGTGGGCTTGACCCTATTTCGCGCGGCTGACGGCGAATTCAGCAGCCAGCGCCAGATTCGTCGCTGCGGATCCGTAGGGAGCAAGAGTGTCACATGCAGTTGACACTAAGTCACGCGCTTTTTTCTGGGCACCTTCAACCCCCAGCAGAGTGACAAAGGTCGCTTTGCCCGCGTCGCGGTCCTTTTGCGTGGCCTTTCCGGTCTGGGCAGCGGTTCCGGTCACATCCAGAATGTCATCCTGGATCTGGAACGCCAGACCCAGCGCACTGGCGTAAGTCAACAGGTTGCTGGCATCGGATTTCCCCAGGATCGCACCCGCTTCGACAGACCACTGGATCAGGGCGCCGGTCTTGAGGGACTGCAGATCCGTGATCTGCTCAAGGGTGAGCGGGGCACTCGCGGTCTCGGCCGCGATGTCAAGCGCCTGACCACCCACCATCCCCTGGGCTCCGGCGGCTTGCGCAAGACGGCTGATCAGCTTGGTTCGTATGTTCGCGTCCGGCGCGGTCTGCGGCGCTGCGAGGATTTCGAAGGCCAGCGTCTGCAAGGCGTCCCCGGCCAGCACGGCGATTGCGTCATCCCACTTCTTGTGGACAGTCGGTTTGCCGCGCCGAAGGTCGTCGTCGTCCATTGCGGGCAGATCATCATGCACAAGGGAATAGGCATGCACGCATTCCACAGCCGCAGCGGCGCGAAGCGACTGCTGCAGAGGTACGCGGAAGAGTGTTGCGGTCTCGACAGTCAGGAAGGCCCTAAGCCGCTTGCCTCCGGACAGCGTCGCATAGCGCATCGCCTCGGCCACGATGCTACTTGGCTGGGGCAGGAGGGTGTGGAGACTATCCTCGACAGCTGTTGCTGCCTGGCTGAGCGCAGCATGGAACGTCAGTTCACGGGTCGAATCCATCATTCCGGGTCGATCGGGGTCACTCCCGTTGCCTCGCCCGCGCTGCCCTTGGTGATTTTGGCGACTTTCTCCTCGGCTGCCGAAAGGGTCGCCTCGCAGTGCGCCTTAAGGGCGGCGCCGCGCTCATAGAGGGCAATCGAATCCTCCAGCGGTATGCTGCCTCCCTCAAGGCTGTTCACCACCTGCTCCAGCGCGGCCAGTGCCTGTTCGAATGTCATTTCGGCGATCGGGGTTTCTGTCATTCGGAATATTCCATCAGTTTCTGGACATGTGTCACGGCCGACCGCGCCAGGGCATCCAGATTATACCCCCCCTCCAGCACAGATACCACGCGCCCATTTGCATGGCGTTCGGCGAGATCGCAGAGCACGCCCGTGACCCAGCCAAAGTCATCCTCGGTCAGGTTCAGATTGGCCAGCGGGTCGTCAGCATGGGCATCAAATCCGGCCGAGATCAACACCATCTCGGGTTCAAACGCATCAACAGCTGGGAGGATCATGCCTTCCACTGCGTGCCGAAAGGCCGTGCCGCCAGCATTTGCGGAAAGCTGTACGTTGATCACATTGCCATGTGCGCCGGTTTCATGCGGATACCCGGTGCCGGGGTACAGCGGGCTTTGGTGTGTGGACGCGAACAGGATACGCGCATCATCCCACACCAGATCCTGGGTCCCGTTGCCATGATGTACATCGAAATCGACGATGGCGACCCGTTTAAGCTGATGCGCGTCAAGGGCATGTTTTGCGCCCACAACGATGTTGCCGAACAGGCAAAAGCCCATCGGTTTAGACGCCTCGGCATGATGTCCGGGCGGGCGAACGGCCACAAAGGCGTTCTTCGCCTCGCCGGTCATTACCTTGTCGACAGCTTCGACAACCCCGCCCGCAGCCCGGCGCGCCGCGGCAAGTGAGCCGGGCGACATCCAGGTGTCGGCGTCAAGTGGCACCTGTCCCTGCGCCGGGGCCGCGGCACTTATCGCGTCGATATGGGATTGCGGATGCGCCCGCAAAAGATGTGCGTCCTGTGCAAGCGGCGCGTCCGCCCGTGCCAGACCCTCAATAGGGTCAAGCGCCTCCAGTATGGACGTCAGACGCGCGACCTGCTCTGGGTGACCCTCGGGTGTCACATGCCCCAAACAATCCGGATGGCTGATCAGAAGTGTTGTCATGGCGCGGACCATGCACCGCCCTGCGCCGGATGAAAAGTTAAGACTTCTGCCGAAGACGAATGATAACGTCGATCTTTGAGATCTCGGTGCCGGTCGGTGCGTCAGGTAGCGTTTCAATCTTCACACTATCGGCGGGCGCATCGGTAAGCCTGCTGTCATCCTCCCAGTAGAAATGAGGATGATCGTCGGTCCGCGTGTCGAAATAGGACCGCGAGCCATCGACGGTGATTTCGGTCATCAGTCCCGCATGGCAAAACGCCCTTAGTGTATTGTACACAGTCGCGAGCGACACACGTTCGTTGCCCGATGCGGCCGCTTCGTGCAAGCCCTCAGCCGTGACATGTCGGTTACGACCGTCCCCAACCAGCAGTTTGGCCAGAGTAAGACGTTGACGCGTCGGGCGCAGACCAGCCGTCTGCAACCACTCTGCTGCCCGCTGCTGTTCAACCTGTCCGCCTGCTCCGGTCATTGGTCCTCCGATATGACATCCACTAACATCTGCCACAGGCAGGGTAAAATTGCCAGCCCATCCAGCCGACCGCCGCCTATGGTTACATATGGTCGCGCTTGCGCCCGCGCCAAGCCCGGTGCTAGGAGGGCGAAGCACAAAGACACTGCGGAGACGAAGTTGCATGACCGGATTGCCGACGAGTTTTGACTTCGAAGGTCTTATGCAATGTGCCCGGGGAGAGCTTTTTGGCCCCGGGAACCCGCAACTCCCCGCGCCACCGATGTTGATGATGGACCGCGTCACCGAGATATCTGCGGATCAGGGCGACAGCGGCAAAGGCCATGTTGTGGCGGAGTTCGACATCAGGCCGGATCTTTGGTTCTTTGAATGCCACTTTCTGGGCGATCCGGTGATGCCCGGTTGCCTTGGTCTGGATGCGCTGTGGCAGTTGACCGGTTTCAACCTTGGCTGGCGCGGTATGCAGGGCAAAGGCCGTGCGCTGGGCGTGGGAGAGGTCAAGTTCACCGGTATGGTGACACCAGACACAAAGCTGGTCCGCTATGATGTCAATTTCACCCGGGTCATCGATCGCAAGCTGAAGATGGGTGTCGCCGATGGCACCGTACATGCGGACGGAGAACCGGCGTTCACTGTCAAGGATATGCGGGTCGGAGTGTTTCAGGAATGACCCGTCCGGGTCCAGAAATCAGCGGGAGGTGTACATGCGCCGCGTAGTCGTCACCGGTATCGGTATCGTCTCCTCGATCGGGGTATCCGCGGACGAGGTCATGACATCGCTCAAAGAGAGCCGCTCGGGAATTGAGTTTGCCCCAGACTATGCCGAACACGGCTTTCGCAGCCGTGTTCATGGTAAGCCGCACATCGATCTTGCCGATAACATCGATAAACGGAACCTGCGGTTCATGGGGGATGGCGCGGCCTATAACTTCATTGCCATGCAACAGGCGATTGCCGACAGCGGCTTGACCGAAGGGGAGGTCAGCAACGAACGCACAGGGCTTGTCATGGGCTCGGGCGGGCCGTCGACGAAGAGTTTCTTCAAGGCGCATACCACGGTCATTGAAACTGGCAGTCCCAAGAGAATGGGGCCGTTCATGGTGACCAAAGGGATGAGTTCGACCAACTCGGCCTGTCTTGCGACGCCGTTCAAGATCAAGGGTGTGAACTATTCGATTACATCGGCGTGTTCGACCAGCGCGCACTGCATCGGTAACGGGGTCGAGCAGATCCAGTTCGGCAAGCAGGACATCGTATTCGCCGGCGGCGGCGAGGAGCTGGACTGGACGCTCAGCTGTCTGTTTGACGCCATGGGTGCGATGAGCAGCAAGTACAACGACACGCCCGAAACCGCCAGCCGCGCCTATGACGAGACACGCGACGGATTTGTCATCGCGGGCGGTGGCGGTGTTGTCGTCCTTGAGGAGTTGACACGTGCCAAAGCGCGGGGCGCCAAGATCTATGGCGAAGTAACGGGTTATGCTGCGACCTCTGACGGCTATGACATGGTCGCGCCCTCGGGCGAGGGGGGGGAGCGTTCGATGCGGTTGGCGATGAGCACGCTGGGCGATCGCACCGTAAACTACATCAATGCCCACGGAACCTCGACGCCGGTCGGCGATATCGGTGAGGTGGAAGCCGCGCGCCGGATATTTGGCGAGGGTAAGACACCGCCAATCAGTTCGACCAAGTCGCTCACCGGGCACTCGCTGGGTGCCACCGGCGTGCAGGAGGCTATTTATTGCCTGTTGATGCTGCAGGATGATTTCATTGCTGCCAGCGCCAATATCACCGCATTGGACCCCAATCT
Organism: Pseudomonadota bacterium; assembly: GCA_039190275.1. Taxonomy (GTDB): domain Bacteria; phylum Pseudomonadota; class Alphaproteobacteria; order Rhodobacterales; family Rhodobacteraceae; genus Halovulum. The sequence goes on from JBCCYF010000032.1 coordinate 30,314, forward strand.
GAACCCGGATGAAATTGCACAGGAGCGTGTCGACAACGCTGGCCTGGATACCGTTCTTTCGAACAGTTTCGGCTTTGGTGGTACCAACGCGACACTTGCCCTCAGCAAGCTGCAGGACTGACCCGATGCCCGAGTTAATGACCGGTAAACGGGGTTTGATCATGGGCGTGGCGAATGAGAAGTCCATCGCCTGGGGCATTGCCCGGGCACTTCATGCCGAGGGCGCCGAACTGGCGTTCACGTTTCAGGGCGATGCCTTTGGCCAGCGGGTTAAGCCTTTGGCCGAGAGTATTGGCGCGAATCTTGTGCTGCCCGCCGATGTTCAGGACAGCGCCTCGCTGGACGCAGTGTTTCAAACGCTTGAGGACAGCTGGGGCAAACTGGATTTTCTGGTGCATGCTATAGCGTTTTCCGACAAGGCCGAGTTGTCGGGCCGCTTTGTCAATACCAGCCGGGCGAACTTCCTCAACTCGCTGGATATTTCATGCTATTCGCTGGTGGATCTGACCCGGCGGGCTGCGCCTCTCATGAAAGACGGTGGGTCGATCATCACGTTGACCTATCTGGGCGCGCAGCGGGTGACGCCAAATTACAATGTCATGGGCATTGCCAAGGCGGCCCTCGAGTCCGCGGTACGGTATCTGGCCAATGACCTGGGCCCGGACGGTGTGCGGGTAAATGCGATCAGCGCCGGGCCCATGCGGACGCTTGCCGGTGCGGCGATTGGCGGCGCGCGGAAGGTGTTTCGCAACACCGAGGAAAACGCGCCGCTGCGTGCCAACGCAACCCTTGATGCGGTGGGCGGTACGGCGGTTTACCTGCTGTCCGATCTGGGTGCCTGCACCACTGGCGAGTGCATTTTTGTCGATGGCGGGTTCCACGCCACGGGCATGCCACAGGTCGAGAACCTCTAGACCCGGGTGCCGTCACGTGGTTCGGAAGTTTAACCTAGCCTTCGGGTGTGGGTGTCATCAGGCCAAGATGGGCGCCGGCGGCATCCTGCACGATAGCGACCCGTCCGACCCCGGCGACATCCCACGGCGCACGCTGTATCTTGCCGCCAAGTTTCTCTGTGCTGGCCGCAGCGGCATCCACGTCATCCACCGCAACATAGGTGAACCAGTGGTCGGGGACTTGCGCCATTTCGGGCATGCTTGAGATATCGAATATTCCGGCGACCGGTGTGTCGCCTAGCATTGCGACATTGTAAACGATGCCGCCCTCCATCGGTGTTTCGTCAAAGCGCCAGCCCAGTACATGAGCGTAATAGTCCTTGGCTTTGTCCACTTTGTGGGTGTTCAGCTCTGTCCACCAGATTTTGCCATGGTTCTCAGACATCTTGCCCCCCTTTTCCATCTGCACTCTAAGTGTACAAAGTTCTGCGAGTCGTCCCAAGTAAGATAAGGACCGGACAAGATGGCGATACAGGTCTGCGTCTTTGACGCCTATGGAACGCTGTTCGATGTGGCCGCCGCCGCCCGGGCCGCTGCCGCTGAGCCGGGACGCGGCGCCTTTGCCGAACGTTGGTCGGAGGTTGCGAATACCTGGCGACTTAAACAGCTCCAGTACACTTGGTTGCGGGCGGTCATGGACACGCACACAGATTTCTGGACGGTGACCACTGACGGTTTGGACTATGCGCTCGAAGCGCATGGCTTTGACGGCGATCCGGACCTGCGCGAGCGATTGCGTGCGCTCTATTGGGAGTTGGACGCCTATCCGGAGGTTCCAGGCATGCTCGATCATCTGAAAACCGGAGGTTTTAGCACGGCAATTCTGTCGAACGGCTCTCCGGACATGTTGGCGGGCGCGGTTGAAAGCGCCGGTGTGGCCGCTGTGCTTGACGCTGTCCTCAGTGTGCAGGACGTCGGCGTGTTCAAACCCGACCGGCGGGTCTATGACATGGTCGGCGCACGCTTCGGCTGCCCCGCGACGGACGTCCTTTTTGTGTCGTCTAACGGGTGGGACGCTTCGGCCGCCAGTGGCTATGGTTTCCAGACCGTTTGGGTTAACCGTGCCGCCGAGCCTGTGGACCGCCTGCCATCGGTGCCGCGCGCGGTGCTGAGTGATCTGACCCCCATCCCTGAATTGGCAGCACAATGGTAGCGGCGCGTTTCGAAACCTCCGACGGTGTGTCGCTGTCCTATGAGGATAGCGGCTCTGGCCTGCCCGTGCTGTGTCTTCCCGGACTGACCCGTAACGCGCGTGACTTCGACGACCTGGCGACGATCCTGCCCACGGATGTGCGGATGATCCGCCTGACGTCGCGGGGGCGGGGTCAATCGGATTGGGATCCCAACTTCGCGAACTACGCTGTCCCCATTGAGGCCCGTGATGCGCTTGAACTGCTGGACCATCTTGGTTTGGATCAGACAGCGGTTTTCGGAACCTCGCGCGGGGGGATCCTGTCCATGGTGCTTGCGCTGACCGCCAAGCCGCGTCTGTTGGGTGTCCTTTTGAACGACATAGGGCCGGAGATCGCGCCCCAAGGCCTTGAGGTGATCTATGACTATATCGGTCGGCGACCGGCGGGGGCGGACTATGCTGCCGTTGGCCAAGCGCTGAAAGCATCAATGGGTGCCGATTTCCCCGATTTGACCGATGCCCGCTGGCAGGTTCTTGCAGAGCGTTGGTTTGTCAAAGACGCCGAGGGCGTTGGGCTGCGCTATGATCCGCGACTGCGCGATGCCGTCCTGGCGCAGGCTCAGGCCGAACAACCCGACCTCTGGCCGTTTTTCGATGGGTTTGAGGGTTTGCCGCTTGCGGTTGTGCGAGGGGAGAACTCGAACCTGCTGACCGCCGAAACACTTGAGCGCATGCAACGGCGGCGCCCGGATATGATTGCGCGCACCGTCCCGAACCGGGGTCATGTCCCATTTCTGGATGAGCCCCAGTCGGCTGAAGCTGTGCATGCCTTGATCTCGGCGCTGCGGGGATGAGCGATATAGAATTGATCCGAGCTGCCGCCGGTCGGCTGCGCGGTCATGTGCATCGCACGCCGCTCATACGATCGCCGTTTCTAGACGAGTTGGCCGGGAGGGCGGTCTGGGTAAAGGCGGAGTGCCTGCAGCACACAGGGTCGTTCAAGGCCCGTGGTGCATGGGCCGCGCTGAGCGCGCTGGGCTCCGCTGCCGGTGTGCTGGCCTATTCCTCGGGCAACCATGCGCAGGGCGTGGCGCGGGCCGCAGCTCATCATGGTGTGCCGTCGGTCGTTGTCATGCCCGCGGATGCGCCTGTTCTAAAGATCGAAAATACCCGGGCATTGGGTGCAGAGGTCGTTCTGTACGATCGGACCGGGGATCAGCCGCGCGAGGAAATCGGGGGGTATCTGGCGGAGGAGCGTGGCCTCACCCTGGTCAAACCTTATGACGACTCGCAGGTCATTGCCGGTCAGGGCACCTGCGGTCTTGAAATTGCGGAACAGGCGCAGGCCGCAGGCGTGACCGAGGCGGATGTGCTGGTGTGCTGCGGTGGCGGTGGGTTGTCTTCGGGGGTCGCTTTGGCGTTGGCCGCGGATGCACCGGGGTTGCGCGTCCGACCCTGTGAGCCACAGCGCTACGACGACATGGCGCGCAGCTTGGCTGCGGGCCATCGGCTGGCAAACGCGCAGGCCGCAGGGTCCATCTGCGATGCCATTTTGACCAAGATGCCAGGGGAGTTGACGTTTCCGATCCTGTCCCGGCTTGCCGGTCCGGGGCTGGTGGTTTCAGATCATGACTGTCTGATGGCGATGGCGCAGGCGTTCCTGCGGCTGAAGCTGGTTCTGGAACCGGGCGGGGCGGCGGCATTGGCCGCGGCGTTGAGGCATCGCGATCAAATAGACGGCGACGCGGTGATTGTTGTCGCTACCGGGGGAAATGTAGACCCGGCGGTGTTCGCCCGGGCGCTCCAAATGCTTTGAAATGGCAACAGGCGACGGATTCGAATCCGTCGCCTGTACCTGTTCGTGTTCCGGTGCGGGCAGGGAGGAACCTTTGCCGGAACACTTCAGTTCGTCGTATTAGTTCAGGATCGCCGAAATCAGGCGAGCCTTGGTGTTTTCGTTCTCGTCGCCGTTCTCAATTGCGAAGATCTGCGCTTTTTGTGCGGCCGAGAGGCTTGTGCCGAACTGCTTGCTGATGGTCTGCGTAGCCGGTGCAACGCGGTCCGAGTTGATCGCCTGGATCAGCCGGGCCTTGGTGTTTTCATTCTCGTCGCCGTTCAGCACGTTTGCGGTCTGGGCGGCACGGGTGACACCCTGCGATACCGTGCGATCGGAAGAGATGGCGTCGATCAAACGCTGCTTGGTGTTGTTGTTCTCGTCGCCGTTCAGAACCGCAAACACTTGTGCTTTCTGCGAACCGTTCAGGCCCGACACGTCATAGTCAAAGCCAGCTGCGGAAAGCGGTGCTGCTGCGACGACGGCCAGTGCGGCGGCTGCGAATACTGTGGTTTTCATGGTCATTCTCCGTATGTGTCGATTGTTTCGTGTTTATCTGGTTCGCCGTGTTGGCGATGAGATGAATATCGGCCCTGAAACCGCTGCGTTCAACACACGGCGCCGAGAGAATACGCTCACGGAACCGTGTAAGTTGGCCCGGGTTGACACCTTGCCAGGCGGGTCTTGAAGCACGAAAGTGCAATATAAAACACTGTTTTTATTATATTTTTAGGCCATGCCATCTGCCGTTCCCGGCGGTGTTGATATTGCAAGTCCCTCACGCAACTGCGAGACCGGATGGGAAAACTGAAACGAAAGCCCGAAACTACAATTCGTTTCCAAATTGGAACTAATACGTATTTTGCCGGTTTTTGGGCCTAACTGAAACAAAGCTCCCCGGTTGGTGAGCCGTATTTCAGCCGTTTTCAAGAAATGTTACAAAGACTCAACGCCTTATGGCAGGCGCGCTAGGCGTAACATGCGAGTCAACGAGACTTAGATACGAAAAAGCCGCCCGCATTTGCGCGGACGGCTTCACGCGACAGAACAACCTGTTCAGCCGTCTGCGCGGATCCGCTCGTTTTTGGGATCATAGGGGCTGTCATGGACAACTTCACCATCCCAAAGCTGGTTGAGGATCTTGACTTTGACCTTCTGGCCGACGGCGGCATGCTCGGGCTTGACGTACCCCATCCCGATTTGCTTGCCGAATGCGACCGAATATCCTCCGGATGTCAGCCGCCCGCTTAATGCGTCGTCGACATAGACCGCCTCGCGCCCCCAGGTGTCGGTGTCGTCCGGCCCGTCAATGAGCACGGTTACATGTTTCACGCGGATGCCCTTGGCCTCCATTTCGGCCTTTCCGTGAAAATCCTTGGACAGGTCGACAAACCGCGGCAGGTCGGCCTCCAACGGGGTTGCGTCGCGACCCAGTTCATGGCCGAAGGCACGATAGGACTTTTCCTGCCGCAACCAGTTCTGTGCCCGTGCGCCCACCAGCTTCAGACCTTCGGGCTCACCCGCCTCCATCAAGCGGTCGAACAGGTAGTTCTGCATTTCGATCGGGTGATGCAACTCCCAGCCAAGCTCGCCGGTATAGGCGACACGGAGCGCCATGACCGGGCACATCTTAAGCTCGATGTGACGCATCGACAGCCAGGGGAACCGCTTGTTGCTCAGCACGGTTTCGGGCGCGGCGTCGACCACAAGCTTGTTCAGCACATCGCGTGTTTTCGGACCGGCGATCGCAAACACGCCGTATTGGGTCGTGACATTCTGGATCTCGATATAGCCAAACTCGGGGGCCTTGTCTTCGGCGGCCTTACGCAGATAGTCGCCGTCATACTGCGTCCATGCCCCGGCACTGACCAGGTAATAGCTGTCCTGGGCCTCGCGCACGATCGTGTACTCGGTGCGCGTCGTCCCATGCGAGGTCAGGGCGTAGGTAAGATTGATCCGCCCCACCTTGGGCAGCGCGTTGCAGGTGAACCAGTCCAAGAACGCGGTTGCGCCCGGCCCCTTGACCCGGTGTTTGGTAAAGGCCGTGGCGTCAATCATGCCGACGCCAGTACGGATTGCCTCAGCCTCGGCCTTGGCATATTCCCACCAGCCGCCGCGACGAAAACTGCGGCTGTCGTGATCGTTGAAGCCTGCAGGCGCGAAATAGTTCGGACGCTCCCATCCGTTGACCTGACCGAACTGCGCGCCGCGCGCGGCCTGGCGATCATAGGCAGGTGAGGTGCGCAGCGGGCGCGCCGCCTCACGCTCTTCATCCGGGTGATGGAGGATGAATACGTTTGGATAACATTCCTCGTTCTTCTGGATCGCATACTCGGTGGTCATCCAGTCGCCGTAGCGCCCCGGATCCATCGTGGACATGTCAATCTCGGCTTCGCCCTCGACCATCACCTGTGCCAGGTAGTGGCCCGTACCGCCTGCCGAGGTAATCCCGAAACTGAAGCCTTCGGCGATCCACATGTTTCTGAGGCCCGGTGCGGGTCCCACGATCGGGTTGCCATCGGGGGAATAGCAAATCGGCCCGTTGTAGTCGTCTTTCAGCCCCACATGTTCGGACGATGGAAGACGATGGATAAAGGACATGTACTCCCCCTCGATCCGATCCAGGGCAAGCGGGAACAGATCGGCACGGAAACTGTCTGGCACGTTGAACTGAAAGCGCGACGGGGCGCCCTGTTCATAGGGGCCAAGCAGCCATCCGCCGCGCTCTTCGCGCACGTACCAGCTGGCATCGGCATCACGCAGCACCGGGTGTTCGCCGTTTTCCTTGCGCCAGGCTTCCAGCTCGGGGTCAGGCTCGGTCACGATGTACTGGTGTTCAACGGGAAGCGCTGGAACCTTGATCCCCAGCATCCGACAGGTTCGTTGCGCGTGATTGCCGGTGGCGGTCACCACATGTTCTGCGATGATTTCGTGGGTTTCTTCCGACGGGATCAGGTTGCCGCCCTTTTCGACCATCTTGGTCAGCCGCACCACCCACTCGGAACCGGTCCAGCGGTAGTCATCAACCTGCATGCGGCGATAGATCTCAACGCCGCGCTTGCGCGCACCGGCCGCCATGGACTGGGTCACATCGGCGGGGTTCGTGTAGCCATCGGTCGGGTGATGCAGCGCCCCGACAAGGCCGTCGATGTTCACAAGCGGGTAGGCCGATTTGACCTGTTTTGGGGTCATCCACTCATGGGGCACGCCGACCGTTTCCGCCGTGGAGGCGTAGAGCATGAATTCATCCATCCGCTCCCGCGATTGGGCCATGCGCAAGTTCCCGACACGGCGAAACCCCGGATCATAGCCGGTTTCCTCCTCCAACGTCTGATAGAATTTGATCGAGTAGTCGTGGATGAATTGCGCGGCGTAGCTCATGTTGAACAGCGGCAGCAGACCCGCCGCGTGCCAGGTCGACCCCGACGTCAGTTCGTCCCGCTCCACTAGCACCACATCGTTCCAACCGGCCTTGGCAAGGTGATAGGCAATGGAGGTGCCCACCGCACCACCTCCGACAACCAAAGCTCTCACATGAGTTTTCATGGATGTGACCTCCTGATGTTTCACCCCGCGTTAGCATGCTCAGATCAATTTGAAACGGACCAGCTTGGCCGACCGGATGGGTCCAGAATGCGACAATTTCGCGATTCTGGCGCTAAGTGCGGAATTGTTAGGCAGCGCTGACGGCGGTCAACCGGGCCGCTTGTCAGCCGGGGGCGCTCCGCGCATAGTTCGGTCAGATCCGGGCCGATGGGTCCGCTTTCTTCAGTGGGGACCAAAATGAAAAAACTCGTACAGCTTCTGTCGGTCTGCGGCCTGATCCTTGGGCAGGGGGCTGTCGCACAGGATTTGCCTGACCTGAATGGTGCGGAGGTGGTGATCGTGACCGAAAATGCCTATCCGCCGCTGCAGTTCGTTGACCCCAAATCCGGCGACGCGATCGGTTGGGAATACGATGCGGTGACGGCTCTGGCGGAAAAGCTGAACTTCACGCCGGTTATCGAAAACACCAGTTGGGACGCGATGATCGCGGCGGTCAGCGCAGGTCAGTTCGACATGGGGATGACCGGGATCACGATACGCGAGGACCGCAAAGAGCAGGTGGATTTTTCAGACGCTTATATGCGCTCGGAGATGTTCATGCTGGTGCGCGCCGATGAAGCGCGGTTCAGCGATGCGTCCGGCTTTGCCGCCGATGATGATCTGTTGATGGGCGCTCAGCCGGGCACAACGCCTTTTTACGTCGGGGTCTATGAGGTTCTGGACGGAGACGAAGCAAATCCGCGGATAAAGTTGTTCGAGACCTTTGGCGCATCGATCCAAGCGCTCAGCGCGGGTGATGTCGATCTGGTACTGACCGATGGAACAGCGGGCCAGGGCTACGTCAAGGCAAACCCCGAGACCTTCAAGCTTGTCGGCGAAGCGATGGGGTCAGAGGACTTCGGCTTTATCTTTCCAAAGGGATCGGAACTGGTACCCGCTTTCAATGCGGGTATCGCCGCGCTCAAGGCTGAGGGCACATTAGATGCGCTCAATACCAAGTGGTTCCTGGAGTATACTTTCGGCGAGTAGGTGCCGCAGTGGCGGCGACAGCTCCGCAGCCGGCGCGAGGCGAGTTTCCGTACTGGCTGGTGCTTGTGGTGGGGGTCGGGGCCTACCTCGGATGGCGGGTCTGGCAGGACGACCTCTATTCCGAGATTTTCGGCACTGTGTCTCGCGGGGTCTGGGTCACGCTGTTCGTAACCTGCGTCGGCTTTACCAGCGCATGCGGGATCGGGCTGTTGCTGGCCGTCGGCTTGCTGTCGCGCTGGGTGGCCTGGAGGCAATTGGCTCGTCTCTATATAGAGGTGATCCGGGGCATCCCGATATTGGTACTGCTGACCTATGTCGCCTTTGTGTTTACACCGCTATTGGTGACCGGGATCAACGCATTGGCCGAACCGCTTGGGTTTGATGCATGGCGTACCCGCGACATCAGTTTTCTGTGGCGCGCCATCATCGCCCTGACGATCGCCTATTCCGCTTTCATCGCCGAGGTGTTTCGTGCTGGTATTCAGGCGGTGGACGCGGGACAGATCGAAGCTGCCGAAGCGCTGGGCCTGACCCGCTGGCAGCGGTTTCGCCTGATTGTTTTGCCCCAGGCGATTCGGACGATCCTTCCACCATTGGGCAATGACTTCATCGCGATGGTCAAAGACAGTTCGCTGGTGTCGATCCTGGGTGTGGCGGATATCTCGCAACTGGGAAAGGTGACCGCCGCGGGCAATTTCAGGTACTTCGAGACCTATAACATCGTTGCATTCATCTATCTGGCGTTGACCATCACCCTTTCGCTTGTCCTGAGGCGCGTCGAGCAACGTCTGCGGTCGCGCCCTGACCTGCCAGAATGAGGCCCCGCATTCGCGGGGCCAAGTCCATGCTCCCCATCTCCGCTTGCGGAGACGGGGCCCGCCGCCCGAGCGATGCCGTGGCGCCGGGACTTGGGTTCCGCTGGAAGGACGCTTAGGTGTCGCAGATACAAGGAGGCCCCGTCATGACGAACCCGTTGCTTGAGCCCTGGACCACACCGTTTGAGATACCACCGTTCGACACGATTGCCGATGCCCAC
>JBCCYF010000033.1:0-39534 GCA_039190275.1 Pseudomonadota bacterium
GTTCAGGCCCTGCTGGAACAGGGCAGCTGGCTGCATCCGACAGATACGCTTGAGACCGCGCTACCGCTGTTCGATCAGCTATCGTTGGGGTATCTGCCGGTCGCACGGCCATCGCAGGGCGACGGTCCTCCTGACCTGATCGGGACAATAGATCATATCGACGCGCTCAAAGCCTACAACCGGGCACTTGCCGCAACCGCACGGGAAGAGCATTCGTGACCGCTAGGTCTTGTCGCGCGTCCAACCTTTCTTAACTAGTGGGGCCGCGGCGCGCCAACTACGCGCGCAGCTTCGGCCCTTTGACGTGCCAGACCGCTATCGACGTCATTCACGCCCAACAGCTTGGCCACGAGCCGCAAGAAGGCATTTTCGGCATGATCCCGGTCGTCGTCGGCCAGTACGACGGACCATAGCGCCTCGACAACGGCGCGGCGCTCTTCATAGGGCACGCCATCCTTGATGGCTTTGGTCAGGCGCACCGTATCGCCGACCTCTGTCTCAAGTGCTTCGCCCTGACGTCGCAAATCCGACGCATCCGCAGCGCTCAGACCGTAGCGGTGCATCAGGATCGTGTCGATCGTTTCAACCTCGGTCAGGGCATACTCATCGTCCGTGCGGGCCAGCCGGACCAACAGCGCTGCCAGGGATAACCGGTAGTCGGCCTGCGGGTCAGGTTGTGGTGCCTCGCCGATCAGGCGGTTTAGTAGATCTGCAAACATACGCCTACACTTAGGATATAACTGCGTTTACACAAGCCGCGACTGGGTCACCGCCGCCCGTACAAAATCGCGAAACAGGGGATGCGGGGCAAATGGCTTGGACTTCAACTCAGGATGAAACTGCACGCCGATGTACCATGGATGGTCGGGGATCTCGACGATCTCGGGCAGGCGACCATCGGGGGACATGCCCGAAAATCGCAGACCTGCGCCCTCCAGCTTCTCACGGTACTTGATATCAACTTCATAACGGTGGCGATGGCGCTCCGAAATCGCGGTGTTGCCATAGATCTGCGCCACCTGACTGTCGTCGGTTAGAACGGCGTTATACGCGCCCAGCCGCATGGTTCCGCCCTTGTTGTCGGTCGTCTTGCGCTGGATGGTCCGATTGCCCTCGACCCATTCCTTTAGGTGATAGACGACGGGTTCAAACCGTTTGCAGCCTGCCTCGTGGTCGAACTCTTCCGAGCCTGCGTTCTCGACACCGATCATGTCACGTGCTGCTTCGATCACCGCCATCTGCATGCCCAGGCAGATCCCCAGATACGGCACCTTGCGCTCGCGCGCAAAGGCGGCGGCGCGGATCTTGCCCTCGGTCCCACGCTCACCAAACCCGCCCGGTACAACTATCGCGTTGTAGCCCTCCAGCAGCGGCGCAACATCCTTGTCCTGTTCAAAAACCTCCGAGTCCAGCCATTCGGCGCGCACCCGCACGCGGTTGGCCATTCCGCCATGTGTGAGCGCCTCGGCGATCGACTTATACGCGTCTTCGAGTTGCGTGTACTTCCCGACGATCGCCACGCGCACTTCGCCTTCGGGGTTGTAGACGCGGTCGGCGACATCCTCCCACTTTGCAAGGTTCGGTTGCGGCGCTGGTGAAATCCCGAACGCATCCAGGACCGCCTGATCCAGCCCTTCTTTGTGGTAGGCCAGCGGTGCCTCGTAGATCGACTTCAGATCCTGGGCCGCGATCACACTGTCAGGTCGGACGTTGCAGAACAATGCCAGCTTCTGACGTTCCTTTTCAGGAATTGGCCCCTCTGACCGGCAGACAAGGACATCCGGCGCCAGACCGATGGAGCGCAATTCCTTGACCGAGTGTTGGGTCGGTTTGGTTTTTAGCTCGCCACTCGCTGCGATGAAGGGCAGCAAGGTAAGGTGCATGAACACGCATTGACCGCGCGGTTTGTCCTGCGCGAACTGGCGGATTGCCTCGAAGAACGGCAAACCCTCGATGTCCCCGACGGTGCCGCCGATCTCGCACAACATGAAGTCGACCTCATCCTCGCCGATCTGGATGAACGACTTTATCTCATCTGTGACATGCGGGATCACCTGAATTGTCTTGCCCAGGTAATCTCCACGGCGTTCATTCTCCAGCACGGTGGAATAGATGCGCCCTGAACTGATCGAATCCGTCGCGCGCGCGGCGACGCCGGTGAACCGTTCATAGTGGCCGAGGTCCAAATCCGTTTCGGCGCCGTCGTCTGTGACGAAAACCTCGCCATGCTCGAATGGGCTCATGGTCCCCGGATCGACGTTCAAGTAGGGGTCCAGCTTGCGCAGGCGCACCGAATATCCGCGCGCCTGTAAAAGTGCCCCAAGGGCTGCGGACGCAAGGCCCTTGCCCAGACTCGACACCACACCACCGGTTATGAAAACGAACCGTGCCATATGTTCAGAAGACCCTCCCGTATGCGTTGGGGCACTGGTTATCGCACCATCGCCACGGGATTTCATTCTATCTCAAGAGGGGCGGCGAACACAACCCGTTGCATCAATATCCTGTGGATAAATTGTGGCCAGTCACAACGTGTTGCCCTGTGCGCATACGCCTTTGTCTGGTGAATGCGGTCGGTCCCTTTGAAGGACGTCAGCAAACGCGCTGATTTATTTGGCAGATCGGGACCCGCCCTGGCCTATTCACTGGGCGGGACAACCGGTCCGTCTGTCGGGCTTGGTGGTGTCAGGTCGCCGCCACCCAAAGCCGGAGGCAATGCGGGCGAGATGGGCGGCGGTGTCAGAGATCCGTCACCATCGCCCAACCGGTCGATCACCGATGCGCCGCTTGCATTTTGTGTCGCGTAGTAGGTCAGGGTGAGACTTGTCAGGATAAACGCGATCGCAAGGATCCAGGTAAACTTCGCCATCGGGCTTGCGGGTGGTCGCCCCGACATGGTGCTGCCGCCGCCCCCGCCGATGCCCAATCCGCCGCCCTCGGATCGCTGGAGCAGCACCGAGATGATCAGCGCAAGTGCCAATAGCAAGTGAATGACCAGAACGATGTTTTCCATTGAGCGCAGGCTTCTTCTATTTCAAAGGTCGGGGAGGGTTCCCGTTGAACAGGCGGCGGTCTAACCCATTACCTGTGGGGTGTCGATGGGCAATTCAACTGCCCCGCGCGATCAGTCGATCTGCTGGACGTCATCGACATCCATCTGGCCGGTCAGGCGCCGCCGGATGATCGACCAGGTCAAACCGACCCCCATGATAAGCGACAACACAACCAACCCAAGCCAGGTCAGTACGGTCGGATTTTCGAAACTGATGATCCCCATGTCCCACAGCACCCAAAGCAACGCGCCGAACAGCGCGACAACAAGTCCGATGCCGACCAGACCGATGGAGCGGAACGTTGCCCTGAAATAGATGACATAGCAGACGAACAGGACCAGTCCGACCAATGCCACCATCGGGGTGGATGTGTTCCAGTTATCCCGTGCCCAGCTGACATAGTTCAGCGATGTCGGATTAAATGTCGCGAGCACCAGAAAGAGCGCTGCCGCCCAGCGGATCAAGAAAGCGCGTCCCATGCGAAACTCCTAAATTACATCCCCCACGCGCAGTCATAACGGCTGACTGCCCGGGATGCCACAGAAACTCGATCCTTTCGGCGTCCACATGTGGTGGACGCCGTTGCCGTCTGGCGGATCAGTTTTTTGACTTATCGACCATCTTGCCCTCGGAAATCCAGGGCATCATGCCACGCAGGTTCTCACCAACGGCTTCGATCCGGTGTGCGTCATTGATCTTGCGCGTGGCCTTGAAGAACGGTTGGCCGACCTGGTTTTCCTGCATGAAGTCGCGGACGAACTTTCCGGTTTGAATGTCGGTGAGCACTGCCTTCATCCGCGCCTTGGTCTCGTCGTATGGCAGGATCCGCGGCCCCGAGACATATTCTCCGTACTCGGCGGTGTTCGAGATCGAGTAGTTCATGTTTGCGATGCCGCCCTCATAGATCAGGTCGACGATCAGTTTCACCTCATGCAGGCACTCGAAATAGGCCATCTCGGGGTCGTAGCCCGCTTCGACCAGCGTCTCGAAACCCATGCGGATCAGTTCAACCAGACCGCCGCAAAGCACCGCCTGCTCGCCGAAGAGGTCGGTTTCGCATTCCTGCCGGAAGTCGGTTTCGATGATGCCCGAACGCCCGCCGCCAATGGCCGAGCAATAGCTCTTGCCAATTTCAAGCGCGTTGCCGCTGGCGTCCTGGTTGACGGCCACCAAGCAGGGGACACCGCCGCCCTTCACGAACTCTCCGCGCACGGTGTGACCGGGGCCTTTGGGTGCCATCATGATCACATCAACGCCGGCTTTGGGTTCGATCAGCCCAAAGTGTACGTTCAAGCCATGGGCAAAGGCGATCGCTGCGCCCTCGCGCAGATTGTCATGCACAAAGCGTTTGTAGGTGTCGGCCTGCAGCTCGTCGGGCATTGTCAGCATCAGGACATCGGCCCAGGCGCTGACTTCTGCAAGGCCCATCGTCTCAAGTCCCTCGCCTTCTGCCTTGGCGCGGCTTGGCGATCCGTCGCGCAGGCCGATCGCCACGGTCTTCGCGCCACTGTCGCGCAAATTGAGCGCATGAGCGTGCCCTTGCGAGCCATAGCCGATGATCCCGACCTTTTTGTCCTTGATTAGGTTAATGTCGCAGTCGCGATCGTAGTATACGCGCATTCTGTGTTTCCTCCGGTTTGAGTGCCGATGAGCATAGCGGAGACCGGATAATTTGATCTTCCGATTCGTCGAATTTCCGCTATGAAATAGAAAATTCATGCTTTCACATTCCGTACTCTGAGAAATGAATGCTCACAAGTCCGACCGATAGACACATCCTCAGGCTGCTTCAGGAGGACGCGAGCCAGCCGATGGCGCGGATTGCCGAGGCGACGGGCACCTCACCGGCAGCTGCCTGGCGCAGCGTTGAACGGTTAACGGCAACCGGGATCCTGAAAGGGACACGGGCGCAGATCGACATGCGGGCACTGGGTTTTGAAGTCCAGGTCTTCCTGCGCATTACGCTGGACAAAACCACGCCAAACGCATTCGACATTTTCATTTCCGAGGCGCGCCGAATTCCGCATGTGCAGAGTATCGAAACGCTCTTGGGTCGGGTCGATATTCGCATGGATGTGCTGGCCAGGGATCTGGCGCATTATCAGGAGATCTATACCACCAGGATACTTGCGCTTCCGCATATTGCGGATATCGAGGCGTTGATGCTGGTGTCCGAGCTCAAGAACTCCTCCGCCCTTGCGATCTGATGAACACCCGCATGGTTATCGCGCATCTATGACGACATCGCGCCGTGAACCGGTGCAGCGACACGAGGGGTCAAAATGGTCACGGAACTGGATGATACCGACCGCGCCCTGCTAAGAGCGTTGATCGAGGATGGAAGCCGCACCGCCAAGGCGCTGGGCGAAATCGTCGGCCTGTCGCAGCCGGCCGCGTGGCGTCGACTCCGGCGGTTGGAGGAGTCCGGCGTGATCACCGGCCGGCATGCCGTACTTGACGCTGTGCAACTCGGTTTCGGTGTCACCGTTTTTTTGGGGGTGAAGCTGGGCACAAAGGGGCGCGTCAGCCTGCAGGAGTTCGAGCGGGCCGTGACGGCCATCCCCGAGGTTCAGGTGGTCCAGCATGTGCTGGGCGTTTATGACTACCGTCTCAAGGTCGTGGCGCGCGATCTGGCTGATTTTGAGCGTATACTCAGACGCCGGATCATGACACTTCCGGGTGTGGGCGAGATTGAATCCAATGTACTGTTGTCCGAGGAGCCGTTGACCGCAGTTGCCCTGTTGGGTGGTCCCGCCCGGGAATAGGACCTCGGTCCCGATCCCCTACCGCCGCCCCATAGCGGCTTGGCCAAGGCCCATGCGCATCGCGGTCCTACGCAGGGGCAGGGTGCGGGACAACACCCGCAAGCCCATTCTGCGCAAGTCGCGCAGCGCGGGTGGTTCACTCATCGCGGCGCGGTTGAGAACATCAATACCGATGACCCGGGCAAGGGTGTCGGCATGGCGGGCGCGGTGATAGCGTGACAGCAGCGAGGGTGCGCCGATGTCCAGCCCGCTCGCCCGCGCCGTGCTCAGCATGTCCCGCAACTGGCGCAGATCCTCAAGCGAGGTGTTGAGCCCCTGCGCCCCGATCGGGGGCATGACGTGCGCAGCCTCGGCAACAAGGGCAAGGCGCGGCGCATTAAAGCGATCCGCAATCTGGCTGATGATCGGCCAGCTGGCGCGCGGTGATGCCAGGTGTAGCGGCCCCAGAACGCCGCACGAGCGTAGGTCGAGCTCTGCCTCGAACGTCCTGGCATCCATCTTCGCCAAAGCCGCCGCTTTGGGGCCGGTTTCCATCCACACCACCGCCGAGTGGGGCACGCCATCGCGGTCAGGAAGCGGCACAAGGGTAAATGGCCCGCCGGTACGATGGATCTCGGTCGAGACATTCTGATGCGCAATCGGATGGCTGACCGCAAAGACCAATGCCCGTTGCCCATAGTCCCAGCGACGCACGCCGATCCCGGCACCTGCGCGCAGCGCGCTGTCGCGGCCGTCGGCCGCGATGGCCAGCCGGGCGCGGATCTGCTGGCCGTCTGACAACACCGCAATCATCTGGTCCGTGCGCGCGGTCGTCCGCACCACGCGGTGGCCCGCGATCAGGTCAATTCCCGGTGTCGCGACAACGGCATCGCGCATTTCCGTTCGGATCACCCAATTGGGCAGATTGACGCCAAATCGGTCCCGTCCCAATTCAGCCGCGTCAAAATCCGAGGTTTCGCGAACCTCGGGCTGCGGTCCACCGGCATCGGCGAGGCGCATGACGCGCAGGTCAGTGCCATGCGGGGCAAGTCGTGCCCACAGTCCGGCCTCGGACATCAGATCAATCGCGGGCTCAAGAAAGGCGGTGCTGCGCAAGTCCGCGTCCGTCGTCGGTGTTCCAGGGCCGGCCGCAGCCGGTTCGACACAAACCACATCAAAGCCGCGCTGGGCAAAGACCATGGCTGCCGTCATCCCGGCAATGCCGCCACCTGCAATAACAATGTCTGTTTCTCGATGTCTCATGCGGCTTATCTAAGCGCTGTGCGGGGCGGCGAAAAGGCCGCTCAAAGCACCCGCGACAGAAAGCCCGCAAGGTCGTGCGTTCGGTAGTGGACATGCGGTTGCGGATTGTCAGCATGCACAAGCACCGTGCGCATTCCCAGTTCGTGCGGCACCGCCAGGTTCCGCACATCATCTTCGAACATCGCCCCGATCTCCGGTTCCAGGTCATCCAGGGCAAACACGCGGGCAAAGGCCTCGGCCCTGGGTTTGGGAATATAGCCCGCGTCTTCCACGCCATACATGGCGTCGAACAGATCCTCGATACCGCGCGCTCGGGTCACCTGACGCGCATGCCCGCGCGTGCCATTTGTGTAGACGATCTTGCGGCCGGGCAGGGCGGCAATGCCCGACCGCAGCGCCGGATCCGGTGTCAGATTGCTCAGGTCCAGCTGGTGGACCGCGTCAAGATAGGCATCCGCGTCAATGTCATGGTGGATCATCAGGCCCGCAAGCGTGGTTCCGTGATCCTGCCAATAGGTGCGCCTCAGCACAGCAGCGGCGTCGCCATCGATGCCCAGATGGGTCGAGATGAAGCGGTTCATCAAGGCCTCCATCTGCCGGAACAGATTGACCTCGGGCGGGTAGAGAGTGTTGTCGAGGTCAAAGACCCAGGTGCGGACATGTGCAAAGGTATCGGCGGGCATACGCGCTCAGGTAGCGCTTATACCCTGCCCAGACAATCAAAAACGGTCGACAACATCACGGGGCGGCGCTAGCAAGGGTCAACCGTTCAAAAGGGGTGGCGCATGACCGGCGAGCCCGTGCCAAAAGAAGCCTACGAGCAGTTGCTCGACGCGATCGACAAAGGAGAGTTCCGTCCGGGCGATCGGTTGGTCGAGGCGGATCTGGCGGATCGCTTCGGCACTTCCAGAACGCCGGTCCGCGAGGCTTTTCAACGGCTTGAAACACAAGGTGTTTTGGTGCGGGACGGACGCTCGTTGATCGTTGCGTCACTGAACCATGATCAGATCGGCGAGCTTTACGTTCTGCGCGCCGAGCTTGAAGCTCTGGCCGCCAGACTGGCTGCGCAACACGCGGCGCCTGAGGAAATCAGTGTCTTGTTCGACATGGTCGAGGAGGATCGGGCCTGGATCGGGGATCCTGACCGCATGTCACAGGCCAACAAGCGGTTCCACCGGCAACTGCATCTGGCCAGCCACAACCGCTATCTGATCCAGCAGCTCGAACTGGTGCATCGATCGATGGCTTTGATGAGCCAGACCACCCTCGCCGCCGAAGGCCGGGGACAGGTGGCGCTTGAACAGCATCATATGATCGTGACTTCAATCAAGGCGCGGGACGGGGAGGCTGCCGATGCGGCGATTAGGGCGCATATCTCGTCCGCATTTGAGACCAGGCTCAAGCAGAATGCTTTTCCGGTGTGAGCGCTAGACCATCATGAACAGGGTCATTCTGCACATCGGGATGGAGCGGACGGGCAGTTCCGCGTTGCAGCGCTACTTCGCGCGCAACCGAACGGTGTTGCGGGTCATGGGTGTACGCTACCCCCAGGCTGAGGCCGCAGGGGTCGCATTGGAGAAACATCAGGACCTTGTGGATGCGATTGCGACTTCGGCGCGGGGCGAGCTGCTTTGGGAACATGGTTCGGCCGCCGAGGTCCTGGCATCCTATGTCAAACGCGCCGAGCGGAGCGCCAACACGGTGATCAGCGCCGAGGGGTTGTCAGCGCCCGATCCTGTCTTTGCCCACACCCTCGCCCCGCTGGCGCAGCAGTTTGACGTGCGTGTTATTGTCTTTTTGCGTCGGCAGGATGAGTGGGCCGTGTCCTCGTATCGCAACGCCGTAAACACCGGCACGGTGGGGGGACAGAGCATAGTAGACTGGCTTGCCGACCCGCAAACCCGGGCGCGGATGGACTACCGCGCGATCCTGCGGTTCTGGGAAGAGGCCTTCGGCGCTGACGCGATCACGGTCCTGCGGTACCCGCATGATGTCCCGCTTGTGCCTGCATTTCTTGCCGCGGCGGATCTGCCCAAGGCGGCCGGAGTGTTGCCCGATGCGGGTCTCCGGGTGAACGAAAGTTCATCGGACACCGATTTGCGTGAGGCCATGGCGCGTGCGGGGCTTCCCCCTGTTGTGCCCGACCTTGATCAGGATCAACGCGATGCGCTCCTTGAGGACTATGCCGACGGGAACGCCGAGATCCGCCAGAGGTATCTATCGCAGCGGCGCACGCTGTTCGGCGTCGCCTAGTCCGGATGGCTCGGTTGGCCGGACGTCGGCCGGTCTGCGCGCAAGCGTGTAGCACAGCAAGATCACCGGCAGCAAACCAAAGGCGACAATTACCAGGGACGGGACAGCGGCCTGATTCAAACGTTCGTCTGACGCCAGCCTATAGGCCTGAACCGCCAGGGTATCGAAGTTGAACGGGCGCATGATCAGCGTTGCCGGAAGTTCCTTCATCACATCCACGAAGACGATCAGCAAACCGGTCAGGAGCGAGGTTTTCATTAGCGGCAGATGCACCCGGCGCAGCAGTCCGGCCGGACTTTGGCCCATCGTGCGTGCGGCATGATCCAGATGTGGGTTGATCGCCGCTATCCCGGTGTCAAAAGAACTCAGGGCAACGGCGGCAAAGCGGACCAGATAGGCCATCACAAGAACCCAGATTGAACCGGTCATCAGCAGGCCGGTTGATATGCCGAAACGGTCGCGCATCCAGCTGTCCAGCCAGTTGTCCAGCCCGGCAAAGGGCACCATAAGGCCGACGGCGATCACCCCGCCGGGCACCGCATAGCCAATGCCTGCCAGCAGCGTCAGGGCGCGGCTGGTGCGGGAGCGGTGCAACCGTGCATTGCTGCCCAGCATCATTGCGGCGCCGACGGTGACGACTGCGGCGACACTGGCCAAGATAAGGGAATTTCTGACAAAGCCCAAATAGCGCTCGGTCAGCAAAGACTGACCGGAGTCGAACGCCATGTTCCCCAGGATCACAATCGGAAGAATGAACCCGAATACAACCGGGACCGAACACCAGACCGTGACCACCCATCCGACAGCGCCACGCAGCAGGTGTGGCTGCGGCGGTATCGTGGCGCGACCCGGGTACCGTGCGGCGGCGCCACGCTGAACCCGTTCCAGCGCTGCAAGCACCAGCGCGACAGACAACAGACAGCCGGCAAGCTGCGCTGCGGCCGCGCGATCACCGAACGAGAACCAGGCCTGGTAGATACCGGTGGCAAAAGTCTGCACGCCGAAATGCGCAACAGTGCCAAAATCAGCAACGGTTTCCATAAGTGCCAGCAGGACGCCACCCGCAATGGCCGGTCGCGCCATGGGCAGGCTTACGCGCCAGAAGGCCGCCCAGGGACCTTTGCCCAGGACCCGCGCGGCCTGATACCCCTCGAAGGACTGCGCCAGAAAGGCGGCTCGCGCCAGCAGGTACACGTACGGATAGAGCACCAGCGTCAGCATCAGCGCCGCGCCGCCCAGGCTGCGGATCTCGGGGAACCAGTAGTCGCGTGGTCCCCAGCCTGTAATATCCCGCAGCACGGTCTGCACCGCGCCCGGGTGATCCAGAAGATCGGTGTAGGCATAGGCCAGCACATAGGCCGGGAACGCAAGCGGCAGGGCCAGAAGCACCTCCAGCAGTCGCACTGCGGGAAAGCGGCAGGTCGTGACCAGCCAGGCCGTGGACGTTCCGACGACAAAGGTGCCCGCGCAAACCAGGAGACCCAGTTGCACCGTGGTCGCTGTGTAGCGGGGCAGCACAGTGGAGGCCAACCCGCGCCATCCGTCGAGCGTGCCGCCAAATGCAGCCACGATCACGGCCAGGACGGGCAACACACACAGGAGTGCTGCGGTCCAGGCCAATGCAGTTATCACGCGGGTGCTCATTCTGGGTCCTTGGCGCGGAGGTCACGTTCACGTAGGTGGCTGTACCTGCCCGGTCGGCTACCTATATGCCAGGGATATAGCGGATAGGAGGGGCCATATGAAACGCCTGATCGCAGCGGTTTTGATCGCAGTAGCAACGACTACAGCGCAGGGGCAGGATCAGCAATCAACCGATGCCGGGCCTGTTGCCGTCACACGCATGGTCTCGGGGCTTGAAGAACCCTGGGCGCTGGCCTTTGTTCCGGGTGGCAGTCTGCTGATCACCGAACGTGACGGGCGCCTGTGGCATTTGAGCGGGTCCGAGCGGATCAGCGTTTCGGGCGTACCCGAGGTCGCCCAATTGGGACAGGGCGGGTTGTTGGACGTTGTCGTGGCGCGGGATTTCGCGCAGACCCGGTCCTTGTTTCTGAGTTACTCAAAGCCCGAGGGACGCGGTGCAAAGACGGCCCTGGCCACTGCGCGCTTGTCCGATGACGGGACGGCGCTTGAAGACCTGGCTGTGATTTTCGAGATGTCGGAGGCAAGCGGCCAGGGTCAGCACTTCGGCAGCCGTATCGTTGAGGCGCGGGACGGAACGCTGTTTCTGACCATAGGTGATCGCGGAGCGCGGGGCGAGGCGCAAAACCCGGATGTCCATAATGGCAAGGTGATCCGTGTGAACCGCGATGGATCGATACCGGCGGACAATCCCTTTGCCTCGGGCGGGGCTCTGCCGCACATCTGGTCGATTGGGCATCGTAATCCGCAAGGCGCGGCACTGGATGCAGAGGGGAATTTCTGGACCGTCGCCCATGGGGCGCGGGGCGGTGACGAGATCAATCGGCCGCAGGCGGGAAAGAACTACGGTTGGCCCGTAATCTCCTATGGTGTGCATTATTCGGGGGCCAGCATCGGTCAGGGTACGACGCGAGAAGGGATGGAACAACCGCTGCACTATTGGGATCCGTCCATCGCGCCCTCGGGCATGATGATTTACTCTGGCCGGCTGTTTCCGGACTGGGCCGGCGATATCTTTGTCGGTTCACTCAAGTTCGACATGATATCGCGATTGGACACTGGCGCGGGTGTCCGCGAGGCCGAGCGCCTTTTTCCGGGGATCTATACCCGCATCCGGGATATACGGGAAGCGCCGGACGGCAGCATATGGTTCCTGTCGGTCGGGGATGGCGCGGCGTATAGGATCACACCAGGATAAAAGGGCGACTGTGCCCCAGCGGGGCGGCCCGGTCACCTTGGCCGTTCGAGCGCGACGGCCGTCCCCTCTCCACCACCGATGCAGATCGCGGCGACGCCGCGGGTCGCGTCCTGCGATTCCATTGCATGCAGCAAAGTGACCAGGATGCGCGCGCCGGAGGCACCGATCGGATGGCCCAGGGCGCAAGCGCCCCCGTTTACATTCACACGGTCCCACTCCAGCGCCATTTCAAACGCGAAGGCCATGGGAACCACGGCAAATGCTTCGTTGACTTCCCACAGGTCAACATCCGACGCAGACCACTGCAACCGGTCCAGAACCTTTTGCGTGGCCGGTATGGGCGCAGTTGTAAACCAACCGGGGGCCTGGGCATGGCTGGCATGGCCACGGATTTCTGCACGCACCGGCAGGCCCTGGGCCTCGGCCACACTTCTGCGGGTGATCACCAATGCGGCAGCGCCGTCCGAGATTGACGAGCTATTTGCTGCGGTTACCGTGCCTTCCTGGCGAAATGCCGGTTTGAGATGGGGGATCTTTTCCGGCCGCGCGTTTTGCGGTTGCTCGTCTGCCGAGACAACCGTGTCGCCTTTGCGCGAGGCTATGGTGATCGGAGTGATCTCGGTGGCGAAACGGCCCTCCGCCTCGGCGGATCGCGCCGCTGCCAGGGATTTGAGCGCATAGTCGTCCTGTGCTGCGCGCGTGAACTGATATTTTTCTGCACAGTCTTCGGCAAATGTCCCCATCAGTCGTCCCTTGTCATAGGCGTCTTCCAAGCCGTCCAGGAACATATGGTCTATGGCCTGACCATGACCCAGCCGCGCGCCACCCCGCATCCCCGGCAGGATATAGGGGGCATTTGTCATGCTCTCCATTCCACCCGCCACGATGATATCGCCATTGCCTAGTGCCAGCTGGTCCGCGGCCATCATGACGGTCTTCATCCCTGAGCCGCACATTTTGTTCACGGTTGTGGCTGGTATCGCGTCACCCAGACCGGCAGCAAAGCCCGCCTGTCGTGCCGGGGCCTGACCCAGACCGGCGGGCAGGACACATCCCATCAGGACTTCGTCCACCGCATCAGGTGGGAGGGTTGCCCGCTCCAGCGCGGCCCGTATGGCAGCCCCGCCAAGCGCCGGCGCGGTCAGTTGAGACAGGTTACCTTGAAAACCGCCGATCGGCGTGCGGGCCGAACCTGCAATCACGATGGGATCCGACATCTCCACCCCCTCCTCAGTTTGGTCGCGGGTGTATCAGAGCGCCCTTCACTGGAACAGGGGTTGACGGGGCATATTTACGGGTACATACCCGCAATATGATCTCTGATACCTGTATATGCGCGGCCGTTCGGCGCGCTGGTCGCGACGTGACCAGCCTCTATGACACTGCGTTGGCCCCGAGCGGTCTGACGGTCACAATGTTTCGTGTTCTCAAGTCCGCACATGCGCTTGAGGGCGCGTCTATCACCCGTTTGGCCCGCGCACTGGACCTTGAACGCAGTACTTTGGGCCGCAACCTTCGGGTATTGGAACGTGCGGGGTTTGCGCGTCTGGCGGACGGCGAAGACGAACGGGCAAGGGTCATTCGCATCACACCCCAAGGGCAGGCCGCTTTGGCCAGGGGGCAGAAGCTCTGGCAGCAGGCGCAGGCGCTTATGTTGGAAAAACTTGGTCAGGATGCAGAGGTCCTTCTGCCCATGCTTCAACGGCTCACGCACATAGCAGAAGGCGATAAGACATGACGCGATCTGATCAGTCGGCATGGGGTGCGGGGCTAACCGCCTTGGTATGCGGCTCACTCATCTTACTGTTTTCTTTGGGTATTCGACACAGCTTCGGGCTGTTTCTGCAACCCATCAGCGCCGAACAGGGGTGGGGTCGCGAAACATTTGCCTTTGGTGTCGCGGTGCAGAACCTGGTCTGGGGGGTCAACCAGCCTCTGACCGGAATGCTGGCCGACCGCTTTGGCGCGACACGGCTGGCAATCCTTGGCGCTGTGCTGTACGCGGCGGGCGTTGCCGCAATGGCGCTTGTCACCGACCCGCTGCTCTTCGCGGTCACAAGCGGGGTGCTGATCGGCCTGGCCCTCTCGGCCACAACCTTCCCGGTCATTTTCGGAACGGTCAGCCGCCTTGTCACGCCCGAGCGCCGCTCTCAAGCGATGGGTATCGTTATGGCGGTGGGGTCGTTTGGACAATTTATCCTCTTGCCGGGCGCGCTCGGGCTGGTCGCGCTGTTCGACTGGACCGGTGCATTGCTGGCACTGGCGGCGATGAGCCTGCTGATGGCCCCGCTTGCGCTGGGCCTGAAAGAGCCGCCGCGCCCGGCAAAATCCGAACCGCAACTTGGCGCGCGCGCTGCCTTGAAACAGGCCGCCGAAATGCGTGACTTCTGGTTGCTTGGCCTTGGCTTTTTTGCCTGCGGCTTCCAAGTTGTGTTCATCGGGACGCATCTACCGGCGTTTCTGGCGGATGAGGGCATCGACGTGAATGTTGCCACCATCGTGCTGGCCCTCATAGGGCTGGTGAACATCGTCGGCGCGTATTCTGCAGGCATCCTTGGATCGCATCACAGGAAACCAATGCTATTGGCCTGGATCTATCTGGCGCGCGCCGCGTTGATCGCGGGATTCGTACTTGCCCCGGTGACAGCGGCAAGCGCCTATGCGTTTGGGGCGTTGATGGGCCTGTTCTGGTTGTCGACGGTCCCCCTGACCAACGGGACCGTCGCGTCGATCTGGGGTGTGAAGCACATGTCGATGTTGGGCGGTTTTGTGTTTCTTGCGCATCAGTTGGGCTCGTTCCTGGGTGGTTGGATGGGCGGGCTGATCTATGACGCAACCGGCAGCTATGACATTGCTTGGGGCATTGCCATTGCGGTCAGCTTGGTTGCAGCTGTGCTCAACTGGCCGATCCGCGAAACCCCCGCTGCCGCCCGCAGGGTCCCGGCGCGATGAGCCGAGCTGAACAAATCGCCACGGCGGCCGCGGTAGGGGGCGTGACCGGCGCGGCTCTGGTTTTCGCCTGGGTCGGATACAACAGCCCCCTGATGCATATCCTGGTCAACACTGTGATGTATTGTTTCTGAACGATCGCTTGGGGCTCTGGACCTTCAGGCCTAGTCCGGCATCACATGCGCCCCGCGCTCGCGGTAGGGCGTCGTACCGAATTGCGAGCGATAGCACTTCGAGAAATGGCTTGGGGATGCAAAACCGCAGGCCAATGCGACGTTGATGACGCTCATATCCGTCTGCATCAGCAGATTGCGCGCGCGGGCCAGGCGCAACTCCATGTAATAGCGCTTTGGACTGCAATTAAGGTAGCGCCGGAACAGCCGCTCTAACTGGCGCGTCGACATGCCGACATCTTGTGCCAGAACCGAGGGCGAAATCGGATCCTCGATGTTCTCTTCCATCATCTGGATCACCGTGGCGAGTTTCGGATGGCGCACGCCGATGCGGGTCGGTATCGACAGCCTCTGCTCGTCTCTCTCGGACCGGATCGAGGTATGGATCATCTGATCGGCAATCGCGTTCGCCAGTTTCGGGCCGTGATCCGATGAAATCAGCTTCAGAATCAGGTCGCTGGGCGTGGTGCCTCCGGACGAGGTGATGCGATTGCCGTCCAATACATAGACCTGCTGGGTAAGCTCGACCTCCGGGAAGTCTTCGGCAAAACTGTCCCGGTTGTCCCAGTGGATCGTGGCGCGCCGGCCGTCCAGCAAGCCGGCGGTGGCCAGTACCTGCGCGCCCGTACAGATCGCGCCGACAGTCATCCCTTTGCGGCTTTCGCGCCGCAACCAGGTGAGAATCGGCTTGGTGATCGATTGCTTGATATCCCGCCCACCGACCACAACCACGATTGTATCGCGCGAAACCTCGTCAAGGCCCATGTCCGGTGTGATCCGCAATTTGCCGGAGCTGGTCACCGGAAGGCCGTTTTCGGCCGCGATCGCCCATTGATACAGTGGTCGTTCGGCAATCCAATTGGCCAAGCGCAACGGCTCAATCGCGCTTGAGAATGCAAGAAGCGTGAAATTCTCCAACAAAAGAAAAACATACTTCTGTGGGCGGGTGTCTTCCTCTGTCACCTTCGGCTCCCGACCTTTGGGCGATTCATCTGAAGAGGCAACGCTTTGCGGGGTCAAGCCCAAAACAGTCCGACCGCTTCGAAATCCTTCGGCGGGTCCGTCGCATGCTGGTCTTTCCGAATTGCTTTGCCTATAACCCGCCCGATAAAAATGGCTGCGACTCGGGGAGAGTGCGATGACCGCAGGATGGACAAAGACCGGCTGGCGTTCCAAGGAACGGATCCAGATGCCCGAGTATACCGACACCGCCGCGCTGAACGCGGTCGAGAATCGGTTGTCCAGCTATCCACCCCTGGTTTTTGCGGGCGAGGCGCGGCGTCTGCGCGCACAGCTTGGCGAGGTGGCTGAGGGGCGGGCGTTTCTGCTTCAGGGTGGCGACTGCGCCGAAAGCTTTGGGGAATTTTCTGCCGATCTGATCCGCGACACGTACAAGGTCATGTTGCAGATGGCGGTCGTCCTGACGTTCGGAGCTAAGCTTCCCGTCGTGAAAATTGGTCGGATGGCGGGGCAGTTTGCCAAACCCCGCTCTGCCCCGACCGAGGCAAAGGACGGCGTGGAACTGCCCAGCTACCGTGGTGATATCATCAATGACATCGCCTTTACATCCGAAAGCCGGACACCGGACCCCGAACGTATGTTGCAGGCCTACACGCAGGCCGCCGCGTCACTCAATCTGTTGCGCGCCTTCAGTCAGGGCGGATTTGCCGACATAAATCACGTACATGCCTGGACCCTTGGATTTACCCAGGACACGCCGGGATATGAAAGCTATCACAAACTGGCGAACCGGATATCGGAAAGCCTGCAGTTCATGGAGGCGGCCGGGGTGACCGGCGAGACCTCAGAGACGTTGCATCGGGTCGATTTCTATACCTCGCACGAAGCGCTGCTGTTGGAATACGAGGAGGCACTGTGCCGGGTCGACAGCACGACTGGACTGCCGGTTGCCGGTTCCGGTCACATGATCTGGATCGGTGATCGCACGCGGCAGCCCGACGGCGCGCATGTTGAGTTCTGTCGTGGTGTCCAAAACCCGATCGGACTGAAGTGCGGCCCCTCGATCTCCGAGGATGATCTGTTGCGCCTGATCGATACACTCAACCCGGACAATGCCGCAGGTCGTCTGACCCTTATCGCGCGGTTTGGGGCCGGTGCGGTCGGCGATCATCTGCCGCGGCTTATACGGGCGGTGGAACGCGAAGGCCGCAAGGTCGTGTGGTCCTGCGATCCGATGCACGGAAACACGGTCAAGGCGAACAGCGGTTACAAGACCCGTTATTTCAACGTGATTCTTCAGGAGATACAGGAGTTCTTCGCCATTCACCGTGCCGAAGGGACCCATCCCGGGGGTGTCCATTTTGAGATGACCGGCAAGGATGTGACGGAATGCACGGGCGGTGTACGGGAAGTAACGGATGAGAACCTTTCGGACCGATACCACACCGCCTGCGACCCACGTCTGAATGCAAGCCAGGCGCTCGAACTTGCTTTTCTGGTGTCCGAAGAGTTGCATCAGCGGCGCGAGGCGCAACGGGCGGCGGGCTGAAAAAGGCCCGGTGCAAACGCCGGTGCGGATGTGACGGAGCCCTTGATTGACTGATGTTCTGGTCCTGACGGCCGCAAAACCGATTGATCAGAGCGTTCTGGATGCCGTGGCCGCAACACTGGCTTTGACCGGCTGGAAACGGCGCAGTGACCATTGGGCCGAGGCGCCGATCTTTGGACCAACGGACCTGGATCCGCTTAGAATAGCGCACCGGGTGGACCTTAACATTTTGCCCAAGGCAGGGCGCAGGAAGTCCATCCTGATCGCCGATATGGACAGCACTATGATCCCGGTCGAGTGCATTGACGAGCTTGCGGATTTTGCCGGTGTCAAACCCCAGGTCGAAGCGATCACCGACCGGGCGATGCGCGGTGAGCTGGACTTTGAGCAGGCAATCGACGCGCGTGTGGCCCTTCTGCGCGACTTGCCGCAATCCGCTTTGCAGGCCTGCTATGATCAGCGCGTTCACCTGAATTCGGGCGCACGGGTATTGGTCGGGACCATGAACCGCGCCGGGTCACGAACTGCTTTGGTTTCTGGCGGGTTCACGTTCTTTTCACAGCGGGTGGCGGCGGCGGCGGGTTTTCAGAGTCATCAGGCCAACGTTCTGGAGATTGAAAACGGGCATTTGACCGGTAGGGTGCAAAAGCCGGTCCTTGGCCAGCAGGCCAAGGCCGAGGCCCTTGCCGCCCTTTGCGCAGAACGAGGTATTAGTACAGGTGATGCGTTGGCCATCGGTGACGGTGCCAATGATCTTGCGATGATCCGCAAGGCCGGGCTGGGCGTCGCCTACCGCGCAAAACCCGCGCTACGGGCCGAGGCAGATGCCATTCTTGACCACTCTGACCTCACGGCGGTTCTGGCTCTTCAAGGCATGGCCGCTTTGGATGTGCCAGAGTGAGTGTTTCGCCCAGGAGCCGAAACACTATAGCCGCTAGCTGCGATCGGCCGAGACCACGCGCAAATGGCCCCGCCTGGGCGCGGTCGCTGCGGCATCGGGGTTGCTGACCACCGCCTTCAGCGGGACGTTCGCGCTGGGCGGCTGATAGGCTGCGGGCGGCTCTTCGAAACCGGGTAACGGGTCCACCGCGCCGGTTGCACTGGGCCGCACGACCGACCGGCGATGATTGAGAATCGAGAAGTTGACCGGCGCGCGAACATTATCGCTTTCGGTTACCACGCACCCCAGGATCCGGGTTACCTCGCCGAAATCACTGCGCAGCGGCAGCAGAAGCATCTGCGCCGGAACGCTTCCGCCTGCGGCATCCCCAGCCATCAGGTCCAGTTCGATCACTGAAGGGTCGTTCAACACTGAGACAAGGTGTTGACCGAAGGTCTCGCGATGCTCGGCGTCGATAAACGCCTCGGGCGGCATGCCGCGCACCTCCATGCCCATCATCTCGCACAGCGCCATACCGGCCAGTCGCACCCGGATCTGCGACGGGCTGAGCTGTTCAAGGATGAACATATGCTCCAGAACGTCCTCGAACTTCCGCGGGTCCAGCTCAGCGCGATACGGCGCGCTGCGGCCGTTTCGCAGACTGTCCCAATAAGCACGCAGCTTAACGAGGGCTTCTGTGTTCATGTGCAGCATCCCTTCTTGATGTGCATTATCCCGATCTCTGTCTCGAAATTTAAGCCAATTTTATATAATTGTCGCCTCTTATCCCAACAAATGATTAACAAGACTTTCAAAAAGTCTAACAGGGGCATTCAAATGACCGTAACGTCAATGACCGGTTTTGCGGTTGTTCAAGGCCAGGCCGACGGACTTGATTGGCAGTGGGAGGCGCGCAGCGTCAACCACCGTGGGCTCGACCTCAGGATCCGCCTTCCGGAGGGCTTTGAGGCGATCGAAGCGCAGGTCCGCAGTGCCGCGCAGGCGAAACTGGCCCGTGGTTCGGTCCAGGTCGGGCTGAGGCTAACACTTGGCGATACCGGGGGTGAGACGGTCGTAAACACCCAAGCGGTGACTTCAGTCATGCGCGCCGCTGCTGAAGTGGTCCGGGTTGCCGGGGATGCGGGCGTGGATCTTGCGCCAATCAGTCTGGGCGACATATTCGGCCAACGCGGCGTTCTGGAGACTGCGCGTGCCGTGGATCGCGGTGCGGCGCATGTTGAAAAGATCGCCACAGACTTGCCGGTCCTGTTCACCTCCCTCATGCAGGCGCGGGCCAAGGAGGGGCGGGCGCTGCACGGTATTCTCACCGAACAGCTCGATGCCATAGAAGGTTTGGTCACGGCGGCGGCTCAGGCCGCCCCTGCGCGCGGCGCACGTCAGGCCGAGACGCTGAAAGCTCGGGTTCAGGCGTTACTGGCGTCTGAGGTCGCGGCGGACGCAGCGCGACTGGAGCAGGAACTGGCGCTCCTCGCGGTCAAAACAGATGTCACTGAGGAGCTTGACCGACTGGTCGCCCATGTCGCGGCAGCGCGCGAGCTGCTTGCGTCCGACAAGCCGGTCGGACGACGGCTGGACTTTCTGACCCAGGAGTTCAATCGCGAGGCAAACACACTGTGCTCCAAATCCCAGGACACGGCCTTGACCGCCATCGGCCTTGAGCTGAAGGTTGTGATCGATCAGATGCGGGAACAAAGCGCCAATGTGGAATAGCGCTCCAAGTCCGGCGACCGGACGATCAGAGTCAGAGCAGAACAGGACCCGATTGTGACAGACAGCTCGACCGCCGCCCCGAGCAGACGGGGGTTGCTGATCATTCTTTCCTCGCCCTCCGGTGCGGGCAAGTCGACGTTGTCGAAGCGCCTGCGCGCGCATGATCCGACCATCCGATTTTCAATCTCATCGACAACCCGGCCGCCAAGATCCACAGAGGTGGACGGTCGCGACTACAATTTCCTGTCGGTCGAGGGGTTTCGCAGTCAGGTGGATGCGGGCGAGATGCTGGAGCACGCCGAGGTCTTTGGGAACCTCTATGGCTCGCCCCGGGCCCCGGTGGAGGCAGCCATAGAGAGCGGATGTGATGTGCTGTTTGACGTGGACTGGCAGGGCGGGCAGCAGATCAAGCAAAGCAAGCTTGGTGCGCTGGTTGTATCGATCTTCCTGCTGCCGCCATCGATCCCCGAGCTTGCGGCCCGGTTACGCGCCCGCGGACAGGACAGCGATGCGGTGATCGCCGAGCGTATGCGCAAAAGTCGGGCCGAGATCAGCCATTGGCCAGAGTACGACTATGTTTTGATCAATGATGACCTTGAAGCCTGTGAGGCGCGTCTTCGAACAATCCTTGGCGCTGAACGAATGCGCCGCGCGCGGCAGCTGAACCTGGTCACACATGTCCAACAGCTGAGCAATGAGTTCGAAAGGACGGTGGAATGACCGAACTACACGATCTGGACGGCGTTTCGCCGCACCTTCCTGAGGACGGAGATTGCTGGATTGCGCCCGGTGCCCAACTGATCGGTGATGTCCATTTGGAAAGTGGCGCATCGGTATGGTTCAACGCGGTTTTGCGCGGCGATACCGAGCGGATTACGGTCGGTCGCGGCTCGAATGTGCAGGATGGGTGTATCCTGCACACGGACGCTGGGTTTCCGCTGTTGATCGGTACAAACTGCACGATTGGCCACAAAGCGATCCTGCACGGGTGCACCATCGAGGATGGTGCGCTGATCGGCATGGGGGCGACCGTTTTGAACGGTGCGGTGATCGGGGCAGGATCCCTGATCGGCGCAGGGGCATTGGTCACCGAAGGCAAACGCATCCCCTCAGGCGCGTTGGTGATGGGCACTCCGGCCAAAGTGGTACGGCAACTGGATCAGGCGGCACGCAACGACCTGATCGCCTCGGCCGAAGGGTACCAAAGAAATATGCGACGGTTTAGGACCGGGCTCAGCCCGACAATGCTGCGCGCGTAAAGCCACCCGTCTGGCGGTCATGCCCGGTCCACGCTCAGCACAAGCCGCTGACAATATTCGGTCCGCATCGTGTGACATAGCGGCTGGTGCCACAGTATTGCGTATCTGTGTTGAACATCCGTCGCAGCCCAGCATCAGAAATACCGACCCATTGGGAGTTACCCGACGTTTCTGACGAAATGTGAAACCCGATCGTAGCTGCGCGGTCCGCACTGGCGCTATGCGGTCTTCAGGGTCTGATCCGCGCGCCTGTGTGCCGCCAATGCGCCTGGTCGGTCATGGTTCGCGAGTGCTGGAGCGTTATGCAAAAAACCTGAATCACCTAATGCTGCGTGAAATTAAAGGTTTCAACGTGTTAGGTGATGCGTGATGCTTCCGACATTTCGTCAAACACTTTAGCGGTGCGGTGACTGTCAGAAGGGGGTTTGTCAGACCCGCAGATCATCAGAGGACCCGAACCGAAAACACGACGGTTAGCGGCGGGTGGGCAGCGGCGCTAGCCGCCCAAACCCGTCACCTCAATCGATAGGGTGTCTTCGGATGACTCTCGCAGAAGATTGCCGCCGGTGTGTTTCAACACCTGAGCGAGCAATGGGAATTGCACCTCTCCCGGTGTGAATTCCGTGTCGGTTGTATGTCCGTCGACCACGGCCCACAGAGCCTCGCAATCCTTGACCCTTGTGGTGACTGTGTGCAGGCGAAAGCTGCTGGCGTCCGCGGTCACGCTGGTTTGCCCGCCCATGGGAAGGCACTTTTCCTGGCACAACAGTGTCAGAAGCATGGTCTTTGCCATCATCCGGGACATCGCATTTCCCGGCAGGCTGCACTGCACGGAACTGCGTCCGCCGAACAGTGCCTCGATGGCCGAGAGCACCTCGGCCACGGGAAGTTCCGCGCGCGCCGGTGCGGCCCCAAAAGCCACACGGAAGCATTTCAGCCGATCCGTGGCCGATGTCACGCTGTCGCCGATCATCCCCAGCTCTGGTGAAACGGCGGTTCCGTCACCGGTCAGAAGTTCAACCCCGTTGCTGATCGCGCCAATCGGGCTTATCAAGTCGTGGCAGATACGCGAGCTCACAAGGGCTGTTATATCCTGATCCGTCATAGCGGTCGGCTTTCGAGGGGGGAGATCATGCTGAACATTTTCCTTGAGCCCGGCGCCCTGGTCCGGCACCCCACCGAGCACGACTGGGGGGTGGGTCAAGTCCAGTCTGTTATCGGGGATCGTATCACGGTTAACTTTGAACATATGGGTAAAGTCGTCATTGATGGTTCCGTTGTCACCCTTGTGCAGGAACACTACCCCCGCTCAGGTTGAAAATCACTATTCGTGAACATCGTTAATGCAAGGTTAAGGCCGACTGACATGTGCGTCCCGCGCGCCTGCGGTTGCCACCCAGGATCAGACACCGTATGGGGTCAGTCCAGGGTTTTAAACGGATCGGGGGCGATGGAGCTCGATAGAACGCGCTTCAAGATCAGGCTAGCACGGACCCCGGACGAGGTACAGGCTGCGCAGCGGTTGCGCTACCGTGTTTTTGTCGAGGAGATGGGAGCTCCGGCCGCCGATGCCGACCATGAGCTGCGTCTTGAGCAAGACGAATTCGATCCGTTTTTTGATCACCTGATCCTGATGGACAGTCTGCGCGAGGTCGAGGACCCACTTGACCGTGTCGTCGGCGTGTACCGGTTGCTTCCCGGAGTGAGGGCGGCCAAGACCTGCGGGTTTTATGGCGCGCGCGAATACGACCTTTCGGTCATTGAGCAGTTGGACCGGCGTACGGTGGAGCTTGGCCGATCCTGCGTAGATGCGGAGTACCGCCGCACCGTGGCGATGCATCTGATGTGGAACGCGCTGGCCGAATACGTTTTGTCGCGCGATATTCAGGTTCTGTTTGGGGTCGCATCGTTTCATGGCACAGATCCCCAGGCTATCGCGCCAGCACTCAGCTACCTGCATAACTTTCATCTTGCGCCGCTTGAAATTCGTGTCCATGCGCGTCCTGAGCACGCAGTCGATATGGACCTTCTTCCCTGTGAGCAGATCGACCGGCGCGAGGCGATAGGCCAGATCCCGAACCTGATCAAAGCCTATTTGCGGGTCGGTGGATGTGTCGGGCAGGGCGCTTGGATTGATCGCGATTTCAACACGATAGATGTCTGCCTTCTGATGGATACGACGCGAATGGCGCAAAAGTACAAGAACTACTACGTGCGCAACAACCACTTGATATGAGCCTGACCTGGACCGGGCCCGAGCCGCCTGAGGTGCGGCCGCCGCGCTGGTGGGAACGCGGCCTGATGGTGCTGCGCGGCACTTTGCTGGTGGTGCTGACCTATTTTGGCATGATCTTTGTGGTCGGGTTCAACTTGATCGAGAGGTTTTGGCCGCTGGGCATCGCGCACCGGATCATTTGCCTGTGGGGGCGCATTGGTCTGTGGCTGTGCGGGTTGCGGCTTAGGCAATCCGGTACGCCCATGACCCGGGGCGGTGCGATTGTGGTGAACCATGCCAGCTGGATCGACATCTTCACGTTGCTTTCGGCCGATCAGGTTTACTTCATATCCAAAGCGGATGTGGCGCGCTGGCCGGTTGTCGGCGTGCTCTCGCGCCAGATCGGCACGCTCTACATCGAACGCAGCCGCAGCCAGGCAAAGCGGCAGGAAGCGCAGTTGCGACATCGCCTGGAGGCCGGGGATAGGCTGTGTTTCTTCCCGGAAGGAACTTCGACAGACGGGCAAAGGGTGTTGAATTTCCGGTCCACCCTGTTTGCGGCGTTCATGGCAGAGGACCTCAAACACCATGTGCAGGTGCAGCCGGTCAGCGTGATCTACCACCCGCCGGACGGGTTGCCGCCCGCATTCTACGGATGGTGGGGCTCAACGGGTCTGGGTGCGCATCTGTCAAAGGTCTTCGCCCTATCGCGCGGCGGGGTGGTCGATGTGATCCACCATGCGCCGCTGGCTGCCGCGGATTTCCCGGACCGAAAGGCCCTGGCCGCGGCCTGCGAGGCGGCGGTGCGGCGCGGGGTCGAAGATGCCCTGATCAAAGCAGGCGCGAAATCCGCCTAGCAGCTGCCACGGCGCCATCGGGATCTTGCCAGATCTCATCGCCCAGGCAGAGGAAGTCACAGTCCTGGGCGATGCTGCCCAAAATCGCATCCGTTAACCCGCCTTCTGCGACAACCGGGAGCTCGATCATTTCGGACCACCAGCGAAACACGTCCGGCTCCACCGGCTCGCCATCGCCCAGCAGGCCGCCGGCCGTGGCCGGGCCGAAACTGATGTAGTCGGCGCCTGCCTCGCCCGCCGACATGCCGCTGTGGCGGGAGGTGCCGCAAAATGCTCCGACGATGGCATCCGGTCCCAGCAATTTGCGCACATCGCGTACCTTGCGGGCGCCGTCGCTCAGATGCACGCCGTCGAGCCCGGCGCGCGCAACCAGCCGGTAATGGTCATCGATGATCACCGGAATGTCGCGGGCATGGCTAAGGCTTCGCAGCACATCCGCGGCGCGGCACAGCGTCTCTTCGTCCCGGGTTACCAGGGACAACCTCAGGCAGGACACCTCGACCGCGTCATAAACCGCCTCAAGCTGCGCGCTGTAGTCTGACAGCTCGAACTGGGCAGGTGTTAGAAGGGTCAGTTTTGAGGGAAGGTCCGCGGGATCTTGGTCGGGCATGGGGCTGGCCTTGGTGCTGTTGTGGGACCTCATAGCGGGCGGCGTGCGCAAGGTCCAGTTCCGGCCCCAGCGACCAGATTGACACCCTGACGGGTGACACCTTTGCTGCCCACGACCGGCATGGGCCGGCCGTGGGCCCCGCCGCCCCGGTTTCAAGGTTGCGGGTTGACCGCGTCGGAGCACCGGGTGAGACTGGCTATATGGATGAAATACACAAGCCGCGCAGCCCGGGGATCGGACACAACAGCCGACCGGACGGCTATCAGTGGCGACGGTATTGCTGGACGCGCGCGCGTGCCGGTCTGATCGGGCGCCGTCTGCCGCTGGAAGTGGTGCGGCAGCGCGTGAGGCGGGCACGGGAACTGGGGCTGGCCTACCCGGCCTATGCGTCCATCCTGATGGGCAGTGGGCGGGATATCCTGGGGTTCCTTTATACCTGCGATGCGATCGGATTGCGCCTGCGGCGGCGGCTGGAGTTGCCGCCGTCAAAGGTTCAGGCCCTGGGTGCGATTGTTCGATGCGACCGGCTGATCGTCGCCCCGCGCTAGGAACCGGCCGACGCCTTTCGGGCGGAGGTCCAGGAAGTGTCGGGCCTGCCGTTCGCCGCAGGATTGCATGAGCCGGACCTGAGGTTGGGATGGGCGTCCGCCCGTGCTGAGCTTCGCGAAATCCTGGCGCCGATCAATCTCAGGGCGGATGCGGTGGTCCTGGTGGGCACCGAAAAGGCGCATGCGGATTGGGCCGACGCCGTAGACTTCGCGCGCTGCATACCGCCGGAGGTCTGTTTCGGTCAAGCGCTCGGTGACCAGCCGGAGGCGGCCAGTTCGAACTGATCGAACTGAAAACCGGGGGACACCGTACATCCAACAAGGCTCCACGCGCCGGTGGTGCGGGCCGATTGCCAGTGGTGCGGCGGCACGACGATCTGCGGCCTGGCCCCGGCCCCTACGTCCGGCCCGAGGATGTGTGGTACGGCAGATGCGTCATCCGTTGGGGCGATTGACAGCTCCAACGCCGCACCGGTGTAAAAATGCCAGACCTCGGCGCTGTCGATGCGGTGCCAATGGGACACTTCGGAGGCTGCAAGAAGGTAGTAGATCGCCGTTCCAGCCGGCCGGGTCCCGCCGGATGCGGCCGCCCAGGTCTGGCGATACCAACCGCCCTCGGGATGTGGTTCGAGCTCAAGAGCCGCGATCATCTGTTGGGCGGTTCGATCCACCTCAGGCCTTGAGAATGCTGCGCCCGGCATATTGCGCTGTGTCGCCCAACAGCTCCTCAATTCGGATCAGCTGGTTGTACTTGGCCAACCGGTCCGACCTGCTGAGCGATCCGGTCTTGATCTGACCGCAGTTCGTTGCAACCGCCAGATCGGCAATGGTCGCGTCCTCGGTCTCGCCCGAACGATGCGACATCACACAGGTGAACTGAGCACGGTGTGCCAGGTCGACCGCCTCCAGGGTTTCCGTCAGCGATCCGATCTGGTTCACTTTGACCAGCATTGAGTTGGCCGAGCCTTTGGCGATACCGTCCGCAAGGCGGGCTGAATTGGTTACAAACAAATCATCACCGACCAATTGGCACCGTCCGCCCAGCGTATCAGTCAGCGTCTTCCATCCGTCCCAGTCGTCTTCGGACATGCCGTCCTCGATCGAGATGATCGGATAGCTGTCGACCAGCGCTGCCAGGTATTCCGCGTTTTCATCGGAACTGAGCTTTTTGCCCTCGCCCTTCATGTCATAAACGCCGCCCCGATAATATTCTGTCGCAGCGCAATCCAAGGCCAGATAGATATCCTCGCCGGGTCTATACCCAGCCGTTTCTACCGACTTCATAATGAAATCAAGAGCCTCTGTCGTTGAGCTGAGGTTTGGTGCGAAGCCGCCCTCGTCCCCGATGCCGGTGTTGTGCCCGGCGTTTGACAGCTCTTTCTTCAGGGTATGAAACACTTCCGACCCCATCCGAACCGCCTCGGCAATGCTTGGGGCCGAAACCGGCATGATCATAAACTCTTGAATATCGATAGGGTTGTCCGCGTGTTCGCCGCCATTGATGATGTTCATCATCGGTACGGGAAGCATGCGCGCGCCGGTGCCGCCGATATAGCGGTAGAGCGGCTGGTCGAGGCTCTGGGCGGCGGCTTTGGCGACCGCAAGGCTGACCCCGAGAATTGCGTTCGCGCCCAGCCGCGCCTTGTTGGGCGTGCCATCCAAAGCAATCATCGTGCTGTCGATCGCAACCTGCTCGGTCGCGTCATAGCCGACCACCGCATCGGCAATCTCGGAATTCGCACCCTGTATCGCCTTGAGGACCCCCTTGCCCTTGTACCGCGAGCTGTCGCCGTCGCGCAGTTCGACCGCTTCATGGGCGCCGGTTGACGCGCCGGAGGGAACCGCAGCACGACCTGTGACCCCATCGTCGAGCAGGATATCCACCTCGACAGTTGGATTGCCGCGGCTGTCCAGGATTTCCCGGGCGGTGATGTCGATGATGGTGCTCATGGAGTGTCGGTCCTTGGTCGTGCTTTGGGGGCCCTGCGCGGGTTGTAGCGCTTCGGATGCAACGAGGCAATTGCGTTCCGGGCGAACGCTGACACCCCGCAGTGAAGATATGCGTTTAACGCGCCTGTCAGACAGCAGTTTCTGCGCGCTCTAGCCCCTTTACAGGGTAGAAACTGGATCCCCGTTTCGTCATCAAAGGCGACTTCACTGCTGGATCGGTTTCGCCCTTTAGGCAAACGCGCATATTGTCAGTCCGCGTTTGCCGTGAAAGCAACGGCCGACCAGTCGCAGCAATGCGGCAGAGGGTCTTTTTAAGCTGTGGGGCGTTTGGGTCCTTCCGGATGCCAGGGCATAACCCTGCGGAAAAGTTCGATACATCCAACGAATGCCGGTGCGGTGTCTGGCCTTTGTCTACAGCCTGCTCTCGGGGGGGCAGTTGCTCGCGTCCGGTGTCAGGCGGGGACGAGATTGCCTGCAACCTGCGGCAGATCGTCGAAGTGATCCAGATACGCATCTGCCGCCAACGCGGATACCGCCCGACCGGCCGGGCCGAAGTTTACCAGAATACAGGGCACCTGGGCGCTTTGGGCTGTGCTGCTATCGGTTTCGCTATCGCCGATCAGAACCGCCCGCGCCGCCGAGCCTCCGGCCCGTGATATGGTTTCCAGCAAGTGACGGGGATCCGGTTTTTTGACATCAAGCGTGTCCGCGCCCAGCAATGCCGCGAACCTGTCGCGCAAGCCCAGTTGTTGCATAAGATCCTCGGCCAGCGCGGCTGGCTTGTTGGTACAGATGGCGGCGATCCACCCTGCGTCCTGTAGGGTATCCAGCGCCGTCGCTACGCCGGGATAGAGGGTGGTGTTCACGGCCAGCTGCCTTGCATAGACATTCAGGAACTCGCCATAGCGAAGGTCAATGTCCGCCTCCTTCCAGGCTATGCCTGCGCGTTCGAATGCCGTGCGCAGCATGGCTCGCCCGCCCCGGACAGCCAGGGCCCGGTCCGTTTCAAGTGACAAATTGGGCTGATCCAGAACAGCGTTCGCCGCAAGCAGCAGATCTTGCGACGTGTCCGCCAGAGTACCATCCAGATCAAATACCGCTGTCCTCAAACCGCACCCCAGTTTCGAAATGTTCTGTAACGCAAACTGATCCCACAGGCTTTGCGATGGCACAAGATGCCTGATACACCGCACCAAACAAGAATGCAGGGGCAGGGGTACGACATGAGCACAGCTGTTGTGGTGCTGGCCGCGGGCCTTGGATCGCGTATGCGCTCCGACATGCCCAAGGTCCTGCACACTGTGGCGGGTGCGCCCCTGTTGACGCACGCTTTGCGCGGGGTCGCAGCGTTGGGGCCTCAGAGACTGGTGGTTGTGACCGGTCATGGGGCACAGGCTGTCGGCGGCCTGGCGCGGGAGCTGGATCCCCAGGTCACCCTGGTTCGCCAGGCCGAACAAATGGGGACCGGGCACGCGGTGGATCAGGCTCGGGACGCGCTGGACGGCTTTGACGGCACACTGCTGGTGCTGTACGGAGATGCGCCTTTTGTGTCCGCCGAAACCCTGCACGCCCTTGTCGATGCGCGGCGAGACGCGGATCTGGTGGTGCTGGGATTTGAGGCTGCGGATCCGACCGGGTATGGCCGCCTGGTTCTGGATAGCGCCGGACAGCTTGGAAAAATCGTCGAGCAGAGCGATGCAACGACCGACGAGCGGGCCATTACATTGTGCAATTCCGGGGTGATCTGCGCGTCTTCGATGCAATTGTTCGATCTGATTTCAGATCTTGGGACCGGAAATGCCAAGGGTGAGTTTTATCTGACCGACACCATAGCCCTGGCCCGCAAACGGGATCTGCGCGTTGCGGTGGTCACCTGCCCCGAGGCAGAGGCGGTGGGCGTGAACACCCGGGCGGATCTTGCCCGAGCCGAGGCTGCATTCCAGGCGCGTGCCCGGACCCGGGCCATGGACGATGGGGTGACGCTGACTGCACCTGAGACGGTCTTTTTCGCCCATGATACCATCATCGGCCGCGATACGACCGTGGCCCCATTTGTCACCTTCGGTCCCGGTGTCACGATTGAGAACGGGGCAGAGATCCGGGCCTTTAGCCACCTCGAAGGATGCCACGTCTCGCGCGGGGCGCAGATCGGCCCCTATGCCCGATTGCGTCCACAGGCCGAGATCGGCGAGGCCGCACGCATCGGCAATTTCGTCGAGGTCAAAGCCGCGCTGATCGGCGAGGGGGCCAAGATCAACCATCTGGCCTATGTTGGCGACGCCGCGGTGGGCGCCGGGGCCAATATTGGGGCCGGTGCCATCACCTGTAACTATGACAGTGTTTTCAAGCATCGCACGACGATCGGCGCGCATGCCTTTGTGGGGTCCAACGCCGCACTGGTTGCTCCGGTCACCATCGGTGACGGGGCCTATGTGGCATCGGGGTCGGTCGTCACAATGGATGTCCCGCCCGAAGATCTGGGGATAGGACGCGCAAAACAAGTCAACAAGCCGGGGCTCGGTGCGCGTCTGCGCGCGCGCTTGCTGGCCCTGAAAGCCAAGGGGTTGCGCTGATGTGCGGCATTGTCGGCATTCTGGGGGACCATGAAGTCGCCCCGATCATCCTAGACGCGCTCAAGCGGCTGGAATACCGCGGCTACGACAGTGCCGGAATTGCCACTGTGAATGACGGTGTTCTGGATCGGCGCCGGGCAACGGGCAAGCTGGTGGGGCTTTCGGACCTTCTGGTTGCAGATCCGATCCGTGGCAAGGCCGGCATTGGCCACACCCGATGGGCGACGCATGGCGCACCAACGATCACCAATGCACATCCGCACCGCGCCGGAGGGGTTGCGGTGGTCCACAATGGCATTATCGAGAATTTTCGCCCGCTGCGGGATGCACTAAAATCGCAGGGGATCTGCTGCGAAAGCGAAACCGACACCGAGGCGGTGGCGCAAATCGCCGCTAAAGCCATTGCCATGGGCGCCACACCGGAGGAAGCCGCACGCGAGACGATTGCGCAATTGGAAGGCGCCTTCGCCCTGGTGTTTCTGTTTGAGGGGGAGGAGGATCTGCTGATCGCCGCGCGGCGCGGACCGCCCCTGGCCGTTGGCTATGGCGTTGGGGAGGTTTTTGTCGGGTCCGACGCGCTGGCCTTGGCGGCGATGACCCGGCGCATAAGCTATCTTGAAGATGGCGATGTCGCAGTGCTGCGTCGGCACGACGTTACTATCACGGACTACAAGGGGATCGTGGTCGAACGCCCGGTTGTTCAGGTTGCCGGCTCAAACGCGGTTGCCGAGAAGGGCGGCCATAAGCATTTTATGGACAAGGAGATCCATGAGCAGCCCACAGCGGTCAGCTATGTGCTTAGCCACTACCTGGACGCGGCGCATGGCGCTGTCAGCCTGCGCGAAAGCCAGATCGACTTTACCTCGTATGATCGCATTGTCATGGTGGCTTGCGGCACCGCCTATTTATCCTGCCACGTCGCGAAATACTGGTTCGAACAGATCGCCGGGCTGCCGGTCGAGATCGATGTCGCCTCGGAATTTCGATATCGCGAACCCCCGGTGGGGCCCAGAACGCTGGCGATCTTTGTGTCCCAATCGGGTGAGACGGCCGACACCCTGGCTGCCCTTCGATACATGACGGGGCGCGCGGCACATCTGGCGGCGGTCGTCAACGTGCCGGAAAGCACCATCGCGCGGGAAAGCGACCTGGTTTTCCCGATCCACGCGGGGGTCGAGGTCTGCGTCGCCTCAACCAAGGCCTTCACCTGCAAGCTTACGGTTCTTGCTCTTCTGGCAATTCTCGCCGCACGTCAGCGCGAGAAAATAGATGCCCAGGGCGAGGCTCAACTGGTCGCGGCGCTGGAAACGGTTCCACGGGCAATGGCCGATGCCTTGCGCGATGTATCGGCCTATGGATCGCTGTGCTGGGACCTTGCAAAGGCAGAGGACGTTTTGTTCCTGGGCCGTGGTGCAATGTACCCCCTGGCGCTTGAGGGGGCGCTTAAGCTCAAGGAAATCAGCTATATACATGCCGAAGGCTATGCCAGCGGCGAGCTGAAGCACGGCCCCATCGCCCTGATCGAAGAAACCGTGCCGGTGATCGTTTTTGCGCCATCGGATTCGTTGTTCGACAAGACCGTGAGCAATATGCAGGAGGTGATGGCCCGTGGCGGCCGGATCCTGTTGGTGACGGATGCTGCCGGTGCCGCTGCGGCAGGCGACGGTGTGTGGCGGGTGCTTGAAATGCCCCCGGTCGACCCCTTTGTCGCGCCGATCCTGTATGCTGTTCCGGCGCAGTTACTGGCCTATCACACCGCTGTCACCAAGGGGACCGATGTGGATCAGCCGCGCAACCTTGCCAAGTCTGTGACCGTTGAGTGAGTGAGATCCTGGCGCACCTGCGGACCCTGGCGGACCCGGATGTCGCCGCGCAAAAGGCCGCCTATCACAAGACCACACGGACGGTGCTGGGCGTTCCCAACCCTGCGATCAATGCAGCGGTGAAATCCTGGCGGGCGGCGCGGGACACGCAGCAGTGGCTGACCGAAGCCGATGCTTTGTGGACCAGCGGTATCTTCGAAGCGCGGATCGCGGCGGGCAAATTGCTGATCAAGGCGCGCTATTCCGAGCATGAAGAGGATGTGTGGGAGATGATTTTGGGCTGGATGCCGGATCTGGACGGTTGGGCGATTTCGGACCACGTGGCGGATGCGGGCGCGCGCCGCGTCATGTCGGACCTGGACCGGCTGACCGTCTTGGAGGGCTGGACCACCTGCGACCATCTGTGGCGCCGGCGGGCGGCTTTGGTTTTCACGCTGCCACTGGCCAAGCTACCCCATCCGACGCCCGCCCATACCGCCGCACGCGAACAGGTGTTGCGCTGGGCGGCCGACTATACACGCGAACCGGAGTGGTTCTTGCAAAAGGCTGTTTCATGGTGGCTGCGCACCCTTGCCAAACATGATACCGCGCGGGTGCAGGCGTTCCTCGAGGTTCATGCACCCCAGATGAAAGCCTTTGCCTTAAAGGACGTGCGCAGGGTTTTGCCGGATCCGGCATAATCACCTCACTCCTACAACTTCTCGCCATTTTTACTTGAATTCCACCCCGGCACCCCCCATGTTCCGCCGCGCGGGTGGCAAGCTATTGGCATCCACCACGGAAACCACACACGGAGAGATCATGGCAAAGGAAGAGCTTCTTGAATTCCCAGGTGTCGTGACCGAGCTTTTGCCGAATGCGACCTTCCGGGTAGAGCTCGAAAACGGCCATGAGATTATCGCCCATACCGCAGGTAAGATGCGCAAGAACCGCATCCGCGTGTTGGCCGGTGACAAGGTTCAGGTCGAGATGACCCCCTATGACCTGTCAAAAGGGCGGATCAACTATCGCTTCAAGTAAGTCCGGTGTGCGGCTGATACTGGCCTCGGCCAGCCCGCGGCGGCTTGAACTATTGGCGCAGGTGGGTATCACACCCGATGCGGTTCGCCCATCCGACATAGTCGAGGCGCCGCACACGGCGGAACTGCCACGCGCCTATGCTGCGCGTCTGGCCAGGCAAAAGGCCCAGGCTGCCGAAATGGCTGTGGATGAGGTTATTCTTGCGGCCGATACGGTTGTGGCGGCCGGGCGCCGGATCCTTGAAAAACCAAAAGACACAGCTGAAGCACACCGGTTTCTGACACTGCTGTCGGGGCGTCGGCACAAGGTCTACACGGCAGTTGCCCTGCGCGACCACTCGCAAATCCGCGAGCGTCTGGTGGCAAGCGTCGTGCGGATGAAACGTCTCAGCGAGGGCGAGATCACAGCCTATCTCGCGACGGGTGAGTGGCGGGGCAAAGCGGGGGGCTACGCCATTCAAGGGGCCGCTGCCGCCTTTGTTCCCTGGATCAGCGGCTCGCATTCCGCAATCGTCGGCCTGCCATTGGCCGAAACCATTCGCCTGCTGCGCGCGGCCGGTGTGGCCTGCCCGTGAAGGGACGTCTCGCAGCCCTCGACCACCTGCCGGACGGACGTAGAATTGCGGCCCTGGTGGTGGATGGCCAGCTTGAGGACCTCTTGGTCGATCCCCCACTCCAGGCGGATCCGGCGCAGCCTGGAGCCATCTTTCTGGGCAAAATCGGCAGGCCGATGAAGGGTCTGGGAGGCGCTATGGTCGATCTTGGTCAGGGCATGACCGGGTTCTTGAGGGACGCTCGAAACTCTGCTCCCGGCACTCTTTTGCCTGTTCAGGTCGTGTCCGTCACCGAGCCGGGAAAAGCGCCTCCGATCACCAGCCGGGTATTGTTCAAAAGCCGGTACGCCATCGTCACACCGGGTCGTCCGGGCCAGAATCTGTCGCGCAGTATCAAAGACGACGAAGTGCGGCGGCGGTTGACGGAGCTCTCCGATCAGGCGATGGCCGGGGCGCCGGACGGCTTTGGCCTCATCCTGCGCTCGGCAGCGGGTGTGGCGAACGATGAAGATGTCGGCCGCGACATCGAAGCGATGGTCTCGCTTGCAGTGGGTGTCATGGCAGAGCAGAGCGGTGCACCCACCCTCCTTGTCGATGCGCCGGATGCACATCTGCTCGCCTGGCGCGAGTGGGCGGACCCAATGCCGGACCAGGTGCTGGATAGAGAGGGCTGTTTCGGATCCCTGGACCTGTGGGACATCATTTCGCTGGCGCTACGGCCCCGATCCGATCTGGGGCAGGGCGCCTTTGCCTATGTCGAACCGACGCGTGCATTGGTCGCCGTCGACGTGAATACAGGCGGCGATACCTCTCCCGCGGCGGCACTCAAGGCGAATGTCGCGGCGCTGCGCCGGCTTCCCCGTACCTTGCGCCTGCGCGGGCTGGCAGGGCAGGTTGTTGTAGATCTGGCGCCCGCATCAAAGCGCGAGCGCAGCCAGCTTGAGCAGGTTATGCGCGCAGCGATTAGGTCCGACGGTGCGGAAATGTCCATTGCGGGTTGGACGCCATTGGGTCATCTTGAGCTGCAGCGAAAGCGAGACCGCCATCCGACACGGGAGGTATTGCGCGATGTCATGCCCGATCTGTGAGAAACCCACTGTTAAGGCTTACCAGCCGTTCTGCTCGCGCCGGTGCGCCGATGTCGATCTGGGCCGTTGGATGAACGAAACCTATCGTATTCCAAGCACCGACGAAGAGCCATTTGATACGGATGCGGAA
Organism: Pseudomonadota bacterium; assembly: GCA_039190275.1. Classification (GTDB taxonomy): domain Bacteria; phylum Pseudomonadota; class Alphaproteobacteria; order Rhodobacterales; family Rhodobacteraceae; genus Halovulum. The sequence continues at coordinate 35,021 of JBCCYF010000033.1, forward strand.
CCGGACACGCCGGCCGCATTGAACTGACATGCTGCGTGCTCATTTTTGCCCATATCCCTCTGGACAGCCCAAAGAGGATAGCCTAAACCCAGCCGGACCCGGGCCCGGGTAGCTCAGGGGTAGAGCAGCGGATTGAAAATCCGCGTGTCGGTGGTTCAAATCCGCCCCCGGGCACCATAAAATCTCATATTTATGTGATTTTATTTAAAAAATCGGGATGGAGAAGTTTTAGACCCCCGTTTAGCCCACCCTTTTTGCTGCGGTACTATGTGGTCTTATGTTTCGCGTGGCACATGTTGATTGAATCAAGTGACGATCCTGACCTAGGTGGATATCTTGTCGCTTAACTCGATGTAAGTCTGGTTCCTGAGCGATAGACCAAACCTCACCACATCCTCTTTACCAATACTTGCTCCTCCGGCCCAAGTACCGTGGTGTAGATCGCCGTGGTTTTGATCGAAGCATGGCCCATCCAGCGCTGGAGGATACGCGTCGTCATGATCGAGGAGTTCGGTCAATCGCTCACGCAAAAGCGCTGGCGAGGCATCGTGGCTAACGGACAGGGAATACGCTTGCAGATCCCCTTCGCAAGACTATGCAGCAAATCTGCTGACGGACGAATTTGGAGTTATCCACCAGTATCCAGAGCTCTGGTCAGTTGTTGCTGGAACGGGCGTTAGCGTGAACTGACATTCATCGAACGTCGGAAAGCTGTCTCAGAAACTCAAGACAACGCTCGCGGCACAACTTGTTCGCATCGGCATCGAAGTCGGGCAGTGACTTGTCGAGAAAGTAGTGCCCGACTTTGTCGTAGCGAAAGAGGGACAGCGGCACGCCAGGGTTGGACTTCTCCCAACTGGTGAACCACTCTTCATCATCAAACGGCTCAGGGCGTGCAGCGTGAACATGTACCGGTGCCGAGTTCACTTTGTCCGGCCAAGGCCCCATGCCAGCAAGAAACAGTATGCCCTTCGCATTGGGCTTTCGCTTCCAAACATGCGAGGCGATACCCGCTCCCATCGACACTCCGGCAATCACGACTTCGTCCGGCAAAGTTTCGGCGATGCGAGCGGCCCGCGCCTCGACAGTGTCCAAAGCAACGCGCTCCAGAATTTCGAAACCGCCATCATATGTCTCAGATGTCTCGCCCTCGAAAAGATCAGGTCGTGTGACATCGTGGCCTGCGGCCTGCCATTCATCTGCCAAGTCAAGTTCAACAGGCCGCAATCCTAGTACCGAATGAAAAAGTATGACGTTGGCCATTGCCTGCTCCTGGGTTTCTTGTGGCCGTTAAGCTTAGGCCAGTAACTGGCACTCTTCGCATCAGGGTCATGCTTCCAAAAACCAACCCGATCCTGTTCTTCAGTTCTTTTGCAACCTCAAGCCCAACGCGATCACGGTAGAAAGCCACTGTGTCTTCCCATTTGTGAAGCGGCACCTTGATTGCGATGTTCTTCCCGGGCTCTAGCACATCTTTGCCTTTCTGAGGGTTTCTACCTTCATCGGAGAGTTTCAAAATGGCGCATTCGCACCCAACACTGTCGGCAACAGATTGGCTTGCCTGAGCTCAAGCCGGAACAAGAGACGCCGCAAGATTGGCCAGAGCCTTCGTGTAACCATCGCGATGTCCCGCCACACCGCCCTCTCCAACAAGCGACGTCACTTGATCGGTCAGCTTGAGCTTTGTTCCATCTGTACCACTGGGCTGAAAATCAAAGGTAATCAGAGCAATGGTCACAATGGCCTCGCCATCCCAAAGTTCTTCGGTGAAGGTGATCAGCCGGTTCTCAATGACGCTGTGATAGGCGACCTTCATCGTCCAGCTTAGGTTCTCCGCGCTGCCACACCGTGCAATCTCGCGACCACCTGTTTGGACGTCGGCCTCGTCGATGACGATGATGGTCTCAGGCGTTGGTGCGGACCAGACTTCACGTTGCTTGGGGTCCGTGTACGCTTCAAATAAACGGTCTGGCGTTGCCGAGAACTCGCGCTCAAAAATGAGCGTTTCGTGATAGATTTCCATGCGTCAGTTCCTTTGTTTAGCGTCGACGTGCTTTGCCAGACGATCGAGGCGTCCTTCCCACATGGCGCGTCGATCCGTCAGCCAATGATCGATAGCTTCGAGTGCCGGAGGGTGAATGAAGCAGGTCCGAACACGGCCTTTCTTTTCACTTTTTATGAGCCCCGCTCGCTCGAGCACGCCAAGGTGCTTGGTGAATGCTGGAAGTGCCATCGCATGTGGTTCTGCAAGCTCACTCACCGATGCAGGTCCATCCAGCAGCCGCTCGACGACTGCAAGCCTCGTTGGATCGCCCAAAGCGTGAAAGCTTGTGTGTAGAAACTTATCCATTTGGTTAAGTTATGGGCGCAGAGACATCGACGCAAGAAAAACTTTGCCAAATGGATAAGTTTTTTGGTCGCAAGAGTGGAACTTCAAGGCTGAAAGCAAAACTTGTCCGCTTAGTCAGGGCTCCCTTTGGCACGGAAAACGCGCTCCCAAAGCGTTCTCTAATCCTGCTCATAAATGGGTTCTGACCGAAGGCGGTATTTATCGGGCTCGGCGCATCGTGGATGAAACGATCCACTGGATCGTTTCCCCGACACCGGTCATTGGATGCGGGACCGCGACCCTACCACCGGTAACACCCTGAAGCCGGCCCTGGGGCTGGCCCGACGCCGACGCTTTCTTCCAGCGCCATGCGAAGCTTTGGCTAAGGTGATCTGAACCTACTTTTGGTTCAGCTGCTGTGAAGGCTTGTCGCTGCACACGTGGGTGCAAATTGCTCTGGCGCCACATCGTTGCTCCTGTGCAAAACCAAAATCGAATAAAATTGGGGCCCTGGGCGTTTACCATGCGAGGCAAATCTGCCCGCACCAATATCTGGAGGAAGAATATGGAAAAAATTGCGAAACTGACTGCTGCCGCGGCGCTGGCCCTTGCATCCCCGGTATTTGCCGATGATGGTGCAAACTGGACCTCGGTCGATGCTGAATCCAGCGTCGCGTTCGGCTCGATCAAGAGCGACTACATCGGGGAAGTGCATCACTTTAATTCGGTCAGCGGTTCGGTAAGCGAAGCGGGCGCTTTGGAGATCGAGATCGATGTCGCTTCGGTTGAGACCTATATCGACATTCGCAATGAACGTATGGTCGAGCATATCTTCCAGGCGCTCGCGCCGACCGCGGTGATTAACGCCGAGATTGATATGGCGGATGTAGAGAGCCTCGCGCCCGGTGAGACCAAGCTGGTCGAGATCCAGGCAAACCTTGCCTTTGGCGGCGAAGAGAACGAACTGGACGCCATGATGCTGATAGCGCGCCTGGCGGAGGATCGCGTGCTTGTCAGTACGGCGGATTTCATCATGATCTCTACCGAGGATCTTGGTATCGAGCCAGGAATTGATAAGCTCATGGAATTGGCCGACCTGCCGAGCATTACCCGGGCGACGCCGGTTTCGATCCGGATGGTGTTCGAGAAGTGATAGCGGATGGCCAATAGGTGTTCGGTCTGACACGGGGCAGTGACCTCAGCGCCGGTCCCGGCCGCGCCTGTTGTTTCGATACTGCCCGGAAGGCGGGTATCCTTGCCGGGGGTGGGATATGAGGATCTGGGCCGAACGGCGGGGGTTCGAAGCGGTGCGGTCCGGTCTGCCCAAAATCTTTCCCCGGCTCTGGAGGTATTCGGTGGTGTTGACCGGATCCCGGCAACGTGCCGACGACCTTGCTCAAAGTGCCTGCATGCGTGCGCTGGAACGGGCTGATCAGTTCACACCGGGCACCCATCTGGACCGTTGGGTGTTTCGGTTGACGCACCGGCTTTGGATCACCGAGCTGCGCAAAAATGCCGTTCGGACCGGGGGCGGCCTGTCCACCGTCGAGGAGGCCGATCTTGTCGATCCGGGGCCGGGACCGGAGGCGACGTTGCTGGTGCGGGAAGTTCTTGCGGCGGTCATGAAGCTGCCGGAAGCCCAGCGCGTGACGGTATTGCTGGTCTATGTCGAAGGTTACAAGTATCGGGATGCTGCGGCGATCCTTGATGTTCCGCTGGGTACCGTGATGAGCCGATTGGCAACCGCGCGCGCGAAACTGGCTGCTACGTTCCGCGATGATGGAGATATCTGCGATGCAAGATAGGTATTTCAGTGACGAAGACCTTGTGGCCTTTCTGGATGGGGAGGCGGATTTCGCCCCTGTTGAGGCAATCTCAGCGGCCCTGGCGACGGATCAGACGCTCGTCCGGCGGCTGGAGGCGCTGCGCGTGAACAAGGATGCGATCGCCGCGAGTTTTGCGACCCTGACACCTGGTGACCGGGCGGGTCCCGTGCTGCCGGATCGGTTGGCCTCTGAACGCCAGTTCCGCGCACGTGATCTGGTACTTGCGGCCGGGCTTGCGCTGGTTGTCGGGCTGGGCAGCGGGATTATGGTGTCCGGGCTGGAGCGCCCTGGCTGGCGCGAATATGTGGCGGCCTATCAGGCCCTTTACTCCAATGTCACGCTGGCCCACATCGAGCAGA
>JBCCYF010000034.1:0-38962 GCA_039190275.1 Pseudomonadota bacterium
CCAACGCATTGAGCAAAACGCTGACAACGTGGGAAAGAACTTCGCCACTGAAGCGCGGAACATTCACCAGGGGACAGCACCCAATCGACCGATCTACGGTCAGGCAAACGGCCGGGATGCGCGGGCATTGCTTGAGGATGGTGTGCCGGTTATCCCGCTGCCCTGGGACGATAAGAAACAGAACTGAGCGACCCCCGGCCACCCACAGTCCGCCTCAATCTTGAACGATCCACGTCTCTGGCCCTGCGTTGAACCAAGGCGGCTTGCCCCTGTCGCAAGGCTTGTTTAAGACACCGCCCGAAACAAGGACCGGGGGAACGGGCGGCGCAATGCCACGACTGGTAATGAAATTCGGTGGCACATCGGTCGCAGATCTGGACCGTATCCGGCACGCCGCCACCCGTATCGCGGCGGAAGTTGAAGCGGGGTTTGACGTCGCGGTTGTCGTTTCGGCCATGGCCGGCAAGACCAATGAACTTGTCGGTTGGGTACGCGAAACCTCGGCCTTATACGATGCACGTGAATATGACGCCGTCGTGTCTTCGGGCGAGAATGTCACGGCCGGCTTGATGGCGCTGACACTCCAATCAATGGGCGTGGACGCGCGCAGCTGGCAGGGCTGGCAGGTTCCCGTTCGGACCACATCGACACATGGCGCCGCGCGTATCGAAGAGATCGAGACGACCAGCATCGACGCCAAGTTCGCCGAAGGCATGAGCGTGGCCGTCATCGCCGGTTTTCAGGGCCTTAGCCCGGAAAACCGCATCACCACCCTGGGCCGTGGAGGGTCTGACACGACCGCTGTGGCGTTTGCTGCGGCCCTCGGGGCGGATCGCTGTGACATTTACACCGATGTGGATGGGATCTACACCACCGATCCGCGCATCGCCAACAAAGCACGCAAGCTTGAAAAAATCGCCTATGAGGAAATGCTGGAGCTTGCCTCACTGGGCGCAAAGGTACTGCAAACCAGATCGGTTGAACTGGCCATGCGGTACAAGGTCCGTCTGCAGGTTCTCTCCAGCTTTGAGAACCTGCCAGGCACGCTGGTCTGCGATGAGGAGGAGATAATGGAAAGCAATGTGGTCTCGGGCGTCGCCTTTCAGCGTGACGAAGCCAAAATGACCCTGATTTCCGTGGCCGACCGCCCCGGGATCGCCGCCGCGATCTTCGGTCCGCTGGCCGAGGCCGGCGTAAACGTGGACATGATTGTGCAGAATATCTCGGAGGATGGACGCACAGACATGACGTTTTCCTGTCCGGTTGATGAAGTGCCAAAAGCCCAGGCCGCCATGGAGGCGGCGAAAACCTCGGGCGAGATAAACTACCACGGGCTCGATGCCGACACGAATGTGTCCAAAGTCTCGATTGTCGGTATTGGGATGCGGAGCCATGCGGGAGTAGCGCAGAAGATGTTCAAGTCTCTGGCCGACGAAGGCGTCAACATAAAGGTAATCACAACCTCGGAAATCAAAGTATCGGTGCTTATTGAGCGCAAATATCTGGAGCTTGCCGTGCAGGCATTGCATGATGCCTTTGAACTGGAAACCGCATAACGTCAGGCCGCGCCATGACCCATTCTCAGGCTGTTGAAAGCCGGGTCCTGCTCAAACGGTTGCGCGACACTCTGGCCGAAGCGGGCGAGGGGCAGGAGCGTCTCAATCGCATCACCGAGCTTGTCGCCGTGTCGCTGGCGGCCGAGGTTTGTTCGATCTATCTGCAGACCGGCGACGACACGCTTGAGCTCTATGCCACGACCGGGCTCAAGCAATCAGCTGTGCATCAAACCCGCATGCGCCTGCGCGAGGGTCTGGTCGGCCGCATCGCGCACAGTGCCGAGCCGCTGGCGACCGATGATGCGCCCCGTGCGCGCGGGTTCCAGTACTTCCCTGAAACCGGGGAGGAGGTGTTCGCCTCGTTCCTTGGCGTCCCGATCCAACGGTTGGGCGAGGTTCTGGGCGTTCTGGTGATCCAGAACCAGTTGCCCCGCGATTACACCGAAGATGAGGTGCACGGACTGGAAGTCGTGGCCATGGTCATCGCCGAGATGAGCGAGTCAGGTGTCTTTACCGGCTCCAACGGCAGCGATCCACGGCCGCGCTTCGCAAACCCGTACATGACCCGCGGGGTAATTGGTCAGGAGGGCGTGGCCGAGGGGATTGTGTTACTCCACGATCCGCAAATCGTGATAGCAAATCCCGTCGCGGATGATCCTGCGGCGGAACAGTCGCGGCTGACCCGCGCATTGAACCAGCTGCGCGCTGAGGTCGATGAAATGCTGGCGGCGGATCACCTGTCCGACAATGGCGAGCATCGTGACGTGCTGAACGCCTGGCGGATGTTTGCCCATGACAAGGGATGGGTGCGCCGCATGATGTCCAGCATCGAGTCCGGCCTGGCGGCGGAAGTTGCGGTCGAGCGCGAGCAGTCCGAGACACGCGCCCGCATGGCGCGGATTACAGATCCCTATCTGCGCGAGCGATTGCACGACCTCGACGATCTTTCAAACCGGCTGCTGCGGGGGCTGACGGGTGCCGGATCAATTGCCGATACTGACATTCCTGACGGTGCGGTTCTTGTGGCGCGCAACATCGGACCAGGTGAACTGCTGGACTACGGCCGACGGCTGAGTGGTGTCGTCCTGGAAGAGGGCTCGGTGGGCAGCCATGCCGCGATCGTCGCCAGGGCGTTGGCAATGCCGTTGATCATTCAGGCCGAGCGCATCACGCGTGAGGCGGTGAACGGCGACCCGATCCTGATCGATGGGGACCAGGGTATTGTCCATCTGCGGCCCGAAGAGAACGTGACCGAAGCATTCCGCGCCAAGGTCGATATGGCGGCCGCCGCGCAGGAGGCCTATGCCGGATTGCGGGACAAGCCTGCAACCACGCGCGATGGCGTTCGCCTCTCGCTGCAGATGAATGCGGGCCTTATGGCTGACCTGCCAAGCCTCAGACCGTCCGGTGCGGAGGGCGTCGGCCTGTATAGGACCGAGTTGGCCTTTCTGATCCGCCGCACCGTGCCCAAGCGCAGCGAACTGGTTGCCTTGTATGCCCGGATCCTCGACGCGGCAGGTGAGCGGCCGGTCAACTTCCGCACGCTGGATATCGGTTCGGATAAGGTCTTACCGTACATGAAACGCCCCGAGGAACCGAACCCGGCCCTGGGGTGGCGTGCGATCCGCGTGGGACTGGATCGCAAGGGTATCATGCGCATGCAGTTGCAGGCGCTTCTGCGCGCCGCAAACGGGCGCCCCCTGAGCATCATGTTCCCCTTCGTTGCGCAGTTCGATGAGTTCCGCGCCGCCCGCACACTGGTGGATGAGGAGATCGCCCGCGAGGACAAGCTGGGCCATCCCCGACCACAGAAGCTTCGGGTTGGCGCGATGCTGGAAACGCCAAGCCTTGCCTTTGCGCCAAACCAGTTTTTCGAGACCGCGGATTTCATCTCCATCGGCGGCAACGACCTAAAGCAGTTTTTCTTCGCCGCTGACCGCGAGAACGAACTGGTCCGTCGGCGCTATGATACTTTGAACGTCAGTTTTCTGACGTTTATCGAGCAGATTGCGGGCCGTTGCGACGCACAGGGCACACCGGTGAGTTTCTGCGGCGAGGATGCCGGGAGGCCGATCGAAGCGCTTGCCTTTGCTGCAATGGGTTTGCGGCAGCTGTCGATGCGCCCGGCCTCGATCGGGCCGGTCAAACGCATGCTGCGCAGCATCGATCTGGCCGAGGCCCGGCTGGTCATCAACGACGCGCGTGGCAGCGGCGCCCAGTCGGTGCGGCCTGCCCTGGTCCGTTGGTTGACCTCGATTGGTGCGCCCGGGCTCTAAAGCGTTTTACGACAGACCTGAAGCAACAGGCGTCACTTCACGCGTTGAAATCCTTGATTTCAGGCAGCGTTGGGTGGTTCAGGTTTTTCGCACAACGCTCTAGCTGCGGGGCAATCCGGCCTGCGCGGCGAAGGCTGACGCAAAGGCGATCAACGCTGTAAGCGCTGCGACCACCGCGAACCCGGCGCTCATTGCGGCCGCCTGTCCCGGCTCCGCGCCAAAGGCGCCCTCGCCGCCAGCCCAGCGGTACGCGGCGCTCGCCACTCCACCCAAACCGGCCACGGCGACCAGTCCGGCGACGCGGCTGACGGCGTTGTTGATGCCCGAGGCCGCGCCTGCGTCATCCTCGCCCACCGCACCCATGACCGCGACCGACAGGGGCGCCACGATCAAAGCCATTCCAATTCCCATGGCACAAAGCGCTGGCAGAACCCCGCCCCAGAAAGTCTGAAGCTGCACGGCCAGAGCAAGACCGGCATAAGACAGCCCCACGACCAGGGAACCGCCGGCGATCAGCGGACGCGCGCCAATCCGCGACGCAAGGCGCCCCACCGGGCCGGATCCCACGGCAATGGCGACCGTCAATGGCATGAACATAAGACCGACCTGCGCCTCGGGCAGCTGCCAGCCGCTGATAAGGGTCATCGGCAGGTAGAACAGCACCCCGGACAGCGCAAAGTAAAGGCCGAAGGTCACAAGATTGGCCACGCTGAACGCCCGGCTGGCGAACAGATGCGGCGGCATCATGGGATGGGGCACACGGACCTCCCACCGAATGAACACCAACAGGCACAATAGACCTGCCGCACCCCAGATCGACATCCGTGCCAGTGTGGGTGCACTGTGCTCGCCCTCGGCCCCGGTCAGGCCCCAGGCAAGCAGCCCCAATGCGGCCGTTGCCAGCACCGCCCCAACCCAGTCCAGCCGGTGGGCCGTGGCCGGGGCATCCGGCGGGACCCGCAACCACAACAGGCCCAGAGCTATGGCTCCTATCGGCAGGTTAATCGCAAAGATCCAGCGCCAGACATCCGCGTCGCCCAACGAGAGGAGGAGGCCGCCCAGGATCGGCCCGAGCGCTGTGGTCATGGCCGACGCAGCGGCCCAAACACCAATTGCCTTAGCCCGTTCGCTTTCCGGATAGGTCTTGGAGATGATGGCAAGGCTGCCGGGCACCATCAAAGCCGCGGCCGCGCCCTGTGCCACGCGCGCAGCGATCAGCACACTTGCGTTCGGGGCCACAGCACAAACCAGAGACGCAAGAACGAACGCGCCGATGCCCAGACCGAACACGCGCCGCAGGCCGAACCTGTCCCCCGCTGCGCCGCCGACCAGTATCAGCGCCGACAACGCCAGCATATAGGCGTTGTTCACCCACTGAACCTCAACCAGCGACGCATCCAGACTTTCACGAATTGCCGGAATGGCAATGGCCACCACAGAGCCGTCGATAAAGCCCATGGCCGAGGCGAGAATGGCGGCGACCAATACATATTTCTTGCGCGCTGCTGGGCAATATGGGTCAAAGTCTGTGGTCAGTTGCGGCTGTAACACTGCGCACGCCTCCCCCGGCTCAGGTATCAACCTCCGGCCCTTCGGTCCAGCGCCTTACGGGTCCTGTTATCCCGTTGAGCGCGCCGTCCGCAAGCGCCAGACCCAATACACGCTGTGGGTTGGTGGGTTGGGGGAACTGCACATCGACCCGCCTGAAGCCAAATCGCTGATAGTACGGCAAGTCGCCGACAAGCAGCACCCTTAGCCAGCCGTCCGCCTGCGCCCTTGCAAGCCCCTCGGACATAAGCAACGCCCCCAGACCCTCGCCCTGACGTACCGGATGGATGGCGATCGGCCCCAGCAGCAACGCGGGTTTGTTGGCGACCCGAACCGGCCAAAAGCGCACAGCCCCCGCCAGGGCATCATAGTCATCACGGATCACGCAGCTTAGCTTGGCCAGCGGCGCGATTCCCTCGCGCAGCCGGTATGAGCTAAGTGCGGTGCGACCCGGGGCAAAGGCAAGATCGAACAAATATTCGATCTCTTCGGCATCTTCAGGAGTTTCGGCGGCAATTCGGAACATCAGCGGGCCGTTGATCTGGACGGACGGAAGCAAGAGAGAGCCGGACCCGTGCGCGGCCCGGTCACGTCACATCCGTCGGTATCGGCGGTACCCTTGCACTTTGCCCTCGCCTATGCGTAACGAAACGCGGCCTAGCACGACCGTATCGAAGCGCAAAGCGCAATTTTCCAGCGACAGGAGCCCGCAATGTTCTATCGTCCCGGCATCGACAGTCACGGGCTGCCGCACAACCCGTTCAAAGCAATGGTCACACCGCGCCCCATCGGCTGGATTTCGACCGTAGATACAGAGGGGCGCGCGAACCTTGCCCCCTACAGTTTCTTCAACGCGCTGGCGGACGCGCCGCCGATGGTGATGTTCTCGAACACCGGCACCAAACCGGATCAGGACCACGCCAAGGACAGTGTCGCGAACATCCGCGCAACCGGGCAATTTGTGACGAACATCGTCGGTCTGAACATGCGGGACGTGATGAATTCAAGCGCCGGTGGTTATGCCGCCGATGACGATGAGTTTGCCATAGCCGGTCTTGAGAAAGTGCCAAGCCAGGTTGTAGCCCCGCCTCGGGTGGCTGGTGTGCCCGGCGCATTCGAGTGCCAATTGTGGAAGATCATCGACTTGCCGGGGGCGCATAATGTGATGGTCATTGGCGAGGTTGTCGGCATTCACATAGACGATGCGATGCTGCGGGACGGCCTGTTCGATGTATTGCGCTACAAGCCGCTGGCGCGTCTTGGGTACCGGGATTATGCGGCTGTCACGGAATTGTTTTCGCTCGACCGCCCCGGGCAGGGCTAGGCGCGCGACACGGGCCGCGCTACGGTCCGCTGCAATGCAGCAAGAAAGGACCCGGCGGAATGGACACAGTACTTGGGATCATTGGCGGCAGCGGGGTCTATGACATCGAAGGGCTGGAAAGCGCCGACTGGAAAACGGTCGCCTCGCCCTGGGGTGACCCATCGGACCAGATCCTTGTGGGGCATCTGGACGGGTTGAAGATGTGTTTTCTTCCACGTCACGGGCGGGGTCATGTGCAAAGCCCGTCGACGATAAACTACCGTGCCAACATCGACGCTCTCAAACGATTGGGCGTGACGGACATCGTCTCGGTTTCGGCCTGCGGGTCCTTTCGGGAAGAGATGAAACCGGGGGATTTCGTCCTGGTGGATCAGTTCATCGATCGAACATTTGCGCGCGAGAAGTCGTTTTTTGGGCCCGGATGCGTCGCCCATGTCTCGGTTGCCCATCCCACCTGCCCGCGCCTTTCAGCCGCGGTCGCGGAAGCTGCCCGGGCCGAGGGGGTCAACGTGCACGAAGGCGGCACCTATCTTGCGATGGAGGGGCCGCAGTTCTCAACCCTGGCCGAAAGCAGGCTTTATCGGGAGGTCTGGGGCTGTGACGTCATCGGCATGACCAATATGCCCGAAGCCAAGCTCGCCCGCGAGGCAGAGATCTGCTATGCCTCGGCCGCGATGATCACCGACTACGACAGTTGGCACCCCGACCATGGCGAGGTTGACGTGACCCAGATCATCGCCACACTCGTGGGTAATGCCCAGAAAGCCCGCGGGACGGTCGCACGTCTGCCCGGCCTGATGGAACATACCAGGGCGCCATGCCCGCATGGGTGCGACCGCGCGCTTGAGTTTGCGCTGATCACGCAACCACCGGCGCGCGATCCCGCGCTTGTCGCCAAGCTCGACGCGGTGGCCGGGCGGGTGCTGCAGCAGGGATAGCCCGTTTATTCCCCGGCATCGCGCGAATGATCTTTGACGAAACGGCGCATAAAGCGCCGGATCTCACGTGCGGCGGATGTATCCAGCTCTTCACATAGTGTGACAAACGCATCTCGTTCGGCCCGATCGATTCGGATAACCAGCTGGCTCGACTTCTTGCCGGACTTTGTGGATTTTTTGCTATTCATTGTTCTGCTCGCTTACCTCTTGTATCTTGCATCGTCAATGCATATACATTGTATATCGAAATAACATACAAATTTGGAGGACAGCATGAACCTTACTGTCGCACGTACGATATTAATTCAGGATCGGAACGATCAGTCCGGCCCAAGACTGCGCTGGTTGCCAGCGTTCCTGTATCAGCCGGTTTACCGCATTGTTTCCGGCTGAACACTGCCTTGCCCCGACGATGCGCCAAAGTTAAGGTTCATCGCCGGGACGACACAGGCGGATGGAATGATCACGCGGAAAGATGTAAAAAGCTATATCCGGACCATTCCAGACTTTCCGCACAAGGGTATCCAGTTCCGCGATGTCACCACGCTGTTTCAGGACGCACGTGGCTTCCGGATGGCGATCGACCAACTTCTCCATCCCTATGCTGGTTTGCGCATTGACCGCGTCGCCGGGCTTGAAGCACGCGGCTTCATCCTGGGTGGTGCGGTTGCGCATCAGTTGTCTGTAGGATTTGTCCCGATCCGCAAAAAAGGAAAACTGCCCGGCACCACACTCCAGCAGCCATATACTTTGGAGTACGGCGAGGCTGTCATGGAAATCCACGACGACGCCATTCAGCCCGGTGAGAAGGTGCTTCTGGTCGACGATCTGTTGGCCACGGGCGGCACCGCCGAAGCCGGGGTTGCGTTGATCGAACGGTCCGGAGGCGAGGTGGTCTCGATCGCATTCATTATCGACCTGCCGGAACTGGGCGGGCGAAAAAAGCTCGAGGGCCTCGGCCTGCACATTCATACACTCTGCGCCTTCGAAGGCCTGTAATTTTTGTTTGACAGCATATTGCGACAAACAGACTTTACAAATTTACACAGTTTTAACCGAACTGGCGGATAAGAGCGTTGTTCGGCTCCGGTCGGACGCTGCTTGTCAAGAGAGCAGGTCTTCGGACCACTGGGTGTCCTTTGATGTGATCAGGGGACACCCGTGCTCTCGATTAGAATTGCGCCGGGGTTCATGATGCCAAATGGGTCCAGCGCCGTTTTGATCGATCGCATTGCCGCCAGTTTTGCGGGGTCTCCGTAGTGTTTTAGGTCCCCCGCCTTGAGGCGTCCAACGCCATGCTCAGCGCTGACCGAACCGCCCATTTCATCAACCAGATCATGCACCAGCGTGGTAAATTCGGCACGCCTATCGGCATAGACCGCGCGATCTTTGCCCCGGGGCGGGAAAAGGTTGTAGTGCAGGTTACCGTCCCCCAGATGCCCGAAGCTGTTGATCCGCAGGTCCGGCGTATGTGCCAGCAGGAGTGACTGCGCCCGCTCGATGAACGCGGGGATCGCAGAAACCGGGACCGATATGTCGTGACTGGCAATGGCTCCGACCCGCCGGTTTGCCGCCGGAATGCTCTCGCGCACCGTCCAGAATGCGGCCGCCTGCTGGCTGTTCTGCGCGATCAGGGCGTCCTGGACCAGCCCGTGTTCCATCGCGGCCCCAAGACCGGCTTCAAGCCGTTCAGACAGTTGCGCCCCGGCGCCGCCAGTTGCCTCGATCAGCACCGACCATTGCGGACGCGAGGTGAAGGGCTGCGCGACATCCGGCAATGTCTCATCCAGAAACGCCAGTCCCTGGCCATGGATCAGTTCGAACGCGCTCAACGTCTCGCCCAGACGATCCCGCATGGCATCAAGCAGGGCCAGGGCAGCATCCGGAGAAGCCACAGCCACCATGGCGGTGCCGGTCTGGACCGGCCGCGGGAACAGTCGCAGGCACGCGGCGGTGATCACACCCAGCGTCCCTTCGGATCCGATCAACAGGTTGCGCAGGTCGTATCCCGTGTTGTCCTTGCGCAAGCGCCTGAGGCCATGCACGACCGAACCATCCGGCAGAACCGCCTCAACACCCAGACAGAGGTCCCGCATATTGCCATAGCGCAGCACCTGCACGCCGCCCGCATTTGTGCCCAGCAAGCCACCGATGCGCGCCGATCCTTCGGATGCGAGCGACAGAGGAAACAACCTGTCCGCCGCCTGGGCCGCAACCTGTGCGTCGGCAAGAACGACACCGGCCTCAACCACCATGACGTTGTCCTGGGGCTGCACATCGCGCACCTTGTCCATCCGCTCGACCGACAGAAGAAGCGTGGGCACCCCCTCGGCCACCTGCCCGCCGACGAGCCCGGTCCCACCGGCATACGGTATAATGCCGATTTTATGCTCCGCCGCAAAGCGGATGATCTGCGACGTCTCGGCCACATCACGTGGCCGCGCAAGGGCCAGGGACGTACCATTCCATCGCCCCCGTGGCTCGCTCAGATGCGACGGTCCCGGTGTGCTCACAACCTCGGGCGGCACAACGGCCATGAGCGCCTGAACAAGGTCCGGCGTCATCGGGTTCAGCGGCATTTGAGGGTCTCGTGGTTCAGAATTCCGGGTTCAGATACTGTGGTCGCAGCACCCGGATCGTAGGCGTTCTGGGAAGGTCCCGCAAGGTGACGAGCGTTGAGTTTCCATCACTGATCTCTACTTCGAACTCTTCGGACATGCCCGATAGGAACGCCTGTAACGACCCCGACCCAAACCAGTGCATCGGCAAGACGATCGAGGACCGCAACCGCTCCACAACGCTGATCATCGAGGGCAGGTCCAGCGTCATGCCTCCGTCCACGGGGACCATCACCACATCAAGACGCCCGATGGCCGCGAACTGCTGCTCTGTCGGGATATGGTGCAAATGCCCAAGATGGCCCAGACACAGACCGGCAACCTCGAAAATGAAAATCGAATTCCCATTGTCGACCCTGCCATTGAACGAAGATCGGATATCGGTGGTCACGTTGCGGATCAGAATTTCGTCATCCAGCGTCAGCCGGTGCGAGGCTGGCCCAGATTCGTCCCCCCACCCCTGTAACACATGCTCAATCCTGGGATCCGGGTTCGGCGTCCAGTGACTGGAATGCGCGTTGTTCATGGTGACAACGTCGGGGATCACATCAACCCCGACAAACCCGGTAAAATCCGTCGCAATTCCACGCCCTGTCGGGGTTTCTATCAGGAAGGTCGAGTGATCCACATAGCTGATACGCACTTCCTCGAGGGTTAGCTCCTCACCAAACTGAGCAAATGTAATGTTCTCGAACGCGTTGTCCGCCAAGGCGATACAGTGGCTCTGAAGCGACTGGGCATGTACGGGGGCGGCCATAAGGACCGCGGCAAAAAGCAGGCTTAGGCGCATGGCTGATCCCCTTACAGACCGGTACCGGTTTTGAGATAGCGCTTTTCCGGTCGCTTCCAGCAAAATCATATACGGACCGCTCCCCTGCACAATGATTGTACGAACGCGTGGAAGATCAGGATGCGAGCCAAGGCTATCACATCGCTGTTTGAAGTTTTGGACCCCTTGCTGTCCAGCAGAAGGTACGTTCAGCCCCGGGCCAACGGGTCAGGGCTGCGATCCGCCAAACCGTGGTGCGCCAGCGGGCGGCGCGGCGGGTTCAGCGCCCTCGACACGCCCGCGCCGGTCATTGCGAAGGTTTGCGTACAGAACATGTGTCCGCCAACGTCCGGCAATCTGCAGGTAGCTTTGTGCGACACCTTCGTATTTGAAGCCCGACTTCTCGAGCAATGCCCGCGACGGCGCATTTTCCGGCAGGGTCGCCGCCTCGATCCGGCTCAGACCCAGATCTCCGAACGCATAGTGCACAACCGCCTCCAGCGCCTCACGCATGTAGCCTTGCCTGGCATAGGCCTCGCCAATCCAATACCCGACCGTCCCCGCCTGTGAGGGGCCTTTGCGGATGTTGTCGAGAGTTATCCCCCCCAGCAGGGCGCCGTCCTCCAGCCGTATCATGAACAATGGTACCGCGCGGCCCTGATCGATCGCCCGCTCGCCCCAGTAGACACGGTTGCGGAAGGCCCGCCGCGAGGATTGTTCGCTGTCGCGTACCGGCTCCCATGGTTTTAGGAATGCCGCGGATTGGCGCCTGAGCCCGACCCAATGCGTATGATCCGACATCTCGGGTAAGCGCAGTAGCAGCCGTTGCGTTGTGATCTCGGCCCGAGATCGCCGACGAAACACCAGCACCGCCTCAAGCGGCCAGTCGAGCCCGGATCTGGGTATGATCCGGCGCTGCCGACACCGGGCCATAGAGCGCAAGCGCGGGCCGCGCCGATTGGCACAAACCGGCACCGAAATTCTCGACCCGAGCCCGGGTCACAGCATCAATCTCGGCCACGGTTTCTTCCAGGCTGGGTACGCGGTCCCATATCGCGGTCATCCGTGCCAGACGCTCGCATCGGCCCGACGGGCTTTCCAGCCCCATCAGCATGCCTGCCTTCATCTGCGCGCGCGCCCGTTCCAGCTCGTGTTCCGTCACGCTTTCGGGGAAGCGGCGCAGCTCGTCAGCGATCACATCGGAAAGCTCTGCGATACGATCCGCCGCCGTGCCCGCGTAGATCAGCAGGCACCCGCCATCGGCATAGGAGGCGTTTTGCGCGAATATCGTGTAGCACAACCCGCGGCGTTCCCGCACCTCCTGAAACAGCCGCGAGGACATGCCGCCGCCCATGATCCCGGAGTGAATTTGCGCTGTGTAGATGTCCGCATGCCGATAGCCCGGTCCTTCGAGTGACAGGGCGAAATGCGCCTGCTCAAGCGGCTTTACCTCGCGCCGTTCACCGCCCGCATAGCGCGCGGGCTCAATGTTACGAACGCCCCGTCGATTGATCGCACCAAAGAGGTCCTCGACCTGAGTAACAAGCACATCGTGATCGACTTGACCGGCGGCTGCGATGATCATTTGCTCGGGCCCGTAGTTCTGCCGGACAAAGCGCTTGAAGTCTTCCTCGCCAAACGCCTTCACGCGCTCTGGCGGTCCCAATATTGGCCGCCCCATCGATTGGCCGGGAAACGACACCTCCTGCAGCCAATCGAATATGATGTCGTCCGGCGTGTCATAGGACTGACCGATCTCCTGCAAAATAACGCCTCGTTCTGTTTCAATCTCCTCCGGTGCGAAGGCGGGGTTGAGCAGAATGTCGGCGATGACGTCCATCGCCAGTGGAACATCCGCCCCCAGAACACGCGCGTAATAGGCTGTCATTTCGCGGCTGGTATAGGCGTTTATGTAGCCGCCAACATCTTCGATTGCCTCGGCGATCTGAAGAGAGCTGCGCCGCGCTGTTCCCTTGAACGCCATATGTTCCAGGAAATGGGCGATACCGTTTTCGGCTTCGGTTTCATGTCGACACCCGGCCGTTACCCACACCCCGACCGAGGCGCTCTGCAATCCAGGCATATGTTCCGTGACGACGCGCAGGCCATTGGCCAGCCGATGGGTTCTTACAGTCATGACAAATGTTGTGTCACGAATCCCTGAATGGTCGCAAGATCATTCGGCAGGCGGGTCAGGCGCTCGGGCCGCTCAAACAGATCCTCCATCCGGCGCGGCAATGCGGGCCGGGTCCCCGTCGCGGCCTCCACCGCATCGGGGAACTTCGCCGGATGGGCCGTTGCCAGAGTGATCATTGGCGTGGTTCCGGTCAGTTGTGCGTCCGCCACCCTGACGCCGATAGCCGAGTGCGGACACAGCAACTCTCCGGTGGAACTCAGGGTCTGCGCGATCTGCGCGCTTGTCTCGGCCTCCGACACGCGTCCGCTGTCAAACTCCTCACGCAAACGCCGAAGCGCACCTTGGGGCAGGTCATACGCGCCGTGCGACTTCAGCGCATCCATCGATTGTCGGACCGCCGGTGCCTCCCGGTCATAAACATCAAACAAAAGCCGCTCAAAGTTTGAGCTCACCTGAATATCCATCGAGGGAGATATCGAAGGCACAACCGTCTGTTTGTGATGCGCGCCGGTCTCAAGGGTGCGGTGCAGTATGTCGTTCTGGTTGGTCGCGATGATCAGTCGTTCGATCGGCAATCCCATACGCTTGGCCACATAGCCCGCGAAGATATCGCCGAAGTTGCCGGTAGGGACCGTGAAACTGACCGCGCGGGCTGGCGCACCAAGGCTGACAGCTGAGGTAAAGTAATACACCACTTGCGCCAGCACCCGCGCCCAGTTGATCGAGTTCACACCTGCAAGGCCCACGCCGTCCCGAAACGGAAGGTCATTAAACATATCCTTCAGACGCGCCTGACAATCATCAAAGTCCCCATCAATCGCCAGGGCATGCACATTGTCTTCGCTCGGGGTGGTCATTTGGCGCCGTTGAACGTCTGACACCCGGCCATGCGGATACATGATGAACACATCGACCGAAGCCGATCCCCGAAACGCCTCAATGGCGGCGGAACCAGTGTCCCCGCTGGTTGCCCCCACAATGGCGACCCGGCGTCCCGCGCGCTTCAGGCTGACCTCGAACATCTGTCCGATCAGTTGCATCGCCACGTCCTTGAACGCCAGAGTGGGACCGTGAAAAAGCTCAAGCAGGAAATGTCCGGAGGCAATCTCCACCAGTGGACAGCGCGCCGCATGGCCAAAGACAGCATAGGCTTTGGCAATTACGTCGCGAAACTCGGCATCCGAAAAGCTGTCCCCGATAAATGGGCGCATGACCTGAAAGGCAACCTCCTCATAAGGCTGCCCAGCAAATCCGGCAATCTGCGCCGCACTCAATTGCGGCCAGGTCTCGGGAATATACAGACCCCCGTCGCGGGCCAGACCTGACAGCATCGCCTGCTCGAAGCCCAGTACGGGCGCCGAGCCGCGGGTCGAAATGTAACGCATTGCACTGTCCCGTCAGAGTGTGTTCTTGCGCACCCGATACACAAGATACCCCGTCATCGCCAGCCATAACACGGCCAGAAGCGACCAGGTGATGGAATATTGCAAGTGGTTGTTTGACAGGTTCACGCCGACCCGCAACGGTCGGGGGCTTGGCGTGACCGTGGTGCTCTGTGCCACCAGAAGAACCGGCTCGGTCCGCAACAGCTCGGACATGGCTGTCAGGTCACGCGCAAACCAGATGTTTCGCTCCAGGTTTGGCGCCGGTGTGAAACTGTCCACCTCTTCTGGCCACAGAAGCGTGGCGGTTACATCCATCGGTCCGTTCGGCCAGACCCGGTCCTTTTCCGCCTCGGGCACATATCCGCGGTCCACCATCACCCGCCGCCCATCGGATGTTTCGAAGGCACTGATCACGCGAAACCCGGGTCCTCCGGGTCGCGCGGATGTAAGGACATGAAGCGCCTCACCCACAAACCGCCCCTCTACGGCGGTGCTCATAAACCCATGTGTCCCCGCCAGGGGGTCCTCTGGCAACGGCACCGGTGCCGCATCCATCTTTGCGGTCATCTCCGCGATCAGGGCTTCTTTCCAGGCCAGACGCTGGACCTGCCATACGGCCAGCGAGACCAGTATCGCAAAGCCGCCAAGCCCGAACAGCAACGGTGCGATCAGACGCGACATCTGCGTCCGTCCGTCCCGGAAAGATACATCACATCTCGCCAGATTCTAACAGGCATCCATTGCATACCCTGTCGCGAACGGGCCCGAACCCCCACCAACCGCGCATCCTCGCCGATCCCGTCCAGAACTCCGAGGCGGGCGGCGGGGCCCCGGCCCTGCTCCCGCAGGGGTGGGGTGGGAAGACTTGGGCCCGCGGTACGCGGGGCCTCCATCAGATCGGTCAAGCACCCCAGATGTAGATGGAAAAGAACAGGAACAGCCACACCACATCGACGAAATGCCAATACCATGCCGCTGCTTCAAACCCGATGTGCTTGTCAGGTGTGAAATGACCCTTGAGGGCACGAACCAGACAAATGATCAGAAAGATCGTCCCGACAAGGACATGAAAGCCGTGAAAGCCGGTCGCCATGAAGAAGTTTGCGCCATAGATATTTCCCGCAAAACCGAAGGCGGCGTGGCTGTATTCATAGGCCTGCACAAAGGTAAAGAACACACCCAGCCCGATCGCCAGTGTAAGGCCCCAGACCAGTCCCTTGCGGTCATTGTCATGCGCGATTGCGTGGTGGGCCCAGGTCGCCGCGCAGCCCGAGCACAGCAGGATCAGCGTGTTTATCAACGGCAGATGCCAAGGGTCGAAGGTCTCGATCCCCTCTGGGGGCCAGCTGCCCCCGACCGCCTCCATCGGGTACATTGCGTGCTTGAAGAACGACCAGAACCACGCGGCGAAGAACATCACCTCGGAGACGATGAACATGATCACGCCCATTCTCAGGCCAAGCTGCACCACCGGCGTGTGGTCGCCCTGGCGGCTTTCGATCACCACCTCGGACCACCAGGCGAACATAGTGTACAGCACCAGCGCAAGGCCCATCAGGAACACCCAGGGCTGGTTCGTATCGACCTGGGGCGACACCCAATATACAAACCCCAGGAGCATCACGAATGCCCCGACCGCGCCCGTAAACGGCCAAATACTGGGCGGCAGAATATGATAGTCGTGGTTTTTCTCATGCGCCATGAGCTGGGTTCCCTCGTGTTCTGGTCTTTGCCTTACTCAAGACTAAGCATGGTGACTTCCTCTTCGGGAAGCTCGGTTTCGTAAAATGTATAGGACAGCGTGATCGTATGGGCGTATTTCGCCTCGCGATGCGCGACGATCTCAGGGTCGACGTAATAGGTCACCGGCATTTGCACCCGTTCGCCAGGCTGCAGGACCTGCATCTGAAAGCAAAAACAATCGATCTTGGTAAAGAAATTGCCTGCGGAATAGGGGGCGACGTTGTAGCTGGCAGAACCTGCGATCGGCCTGTCGGTGGGGTTGTAAGCCTCATAAAACGCCAGCCCGGTCTCCCCGATCCGAAGTTCAACCTCCCTTTGGACCGGCGTGAACTCCCAGGCCATACCGCTGTCCAGGGACGCGTCGAACCGGATCTTGATCGTCTGATCCAACACAGCCGGCGCGTCCTCCGCCCCGGCGACGTTCGTAGCACCACCATAGCCTGTCACCCGGCAGAACCAGTCGTAAAGCGGCACCGCCGCGAATGAGAGCGACACCATCACCAGAACCAATCCGGCAAGCGAGATCGCGGTCCTACCGTTGCCGTTCATTCAATCACCTCCCCCGGAACCGTTTCAAACGTGTGATCGAAGCCACGGATCTCGACCCCTGCAGAAAGCTTGACAAGGGTGACCGCAAAAATCATCAACACAACACCCACCAGGCACCCGCCGACCGCGAGGTTGCGGGCCCCGCGACGGCGATAGATCTCATGCTCGGCAGTGCCGTTCAGAGGTTTCTGCGTCATAGTATCACCGGCCAGTTGGGCATTCCCCAGCCCAGAACCCGCAAGCCCAGCTCGATCAGCAGCACGACGAAATGGGCGAAGAGATAGGCGATTGAGAAGCGAAAGAACCGTTTCTCCGCCCGGTGCTCATCCGCCTCGGCCACCGCATTATCGCGCCGCCAGATCCGCCACGCACCCAGAACGAAACAGGTGTTCAGATACAGCGCTGCCGCCAGATAGACCAGGCCGCCGACCTGGGTGAACGCCAGCAACACGGCCAGCGGCGCCAGGATCAAAGCATAGGCCAGAATATGATTTCTCGTGGTCCGGGTACCGGCAACCACCGTCAGCATTGGCACGTCAGCGTTCTTGTAGTCGTCGTTGACAAACAGTGCGAGCGCCCAAAAGTGCGGTGGCGTCCAAAAGAAGATCAGCGCAAACATAAGCACCGGTTCCCATCCGACACTTCCCGTTGCGACCGCCCAGCCAATCATCGGTGGGAAAGCACCCGCAGCCCCGCCGATTACGATGTTTTGCGGTGTGGCCCGCTTCAGCCACATCGAATAGATCACGGCGTAAAAGAAAATCGTAAAGGCGAGCAGCCCGGCAGCCAGCGCGTTGCCGAACAGAAACAGCAGACCGACAGAAAACACACTCAGGGTCAGGCCGAAGGCGAGTGCCTCATCATTGGTGATCCGGCCCGACGGTATCGGCCGTTTCGCGGTGCGCTTCATGACCGCGTCGATATCCGCGTCCCACCACATGTTCAAAGCGCCGGAGGCACCCGCCCCAACGGCAATGCAGATGATCGATGCCATCGCGATCACCGGATGCACCGCAACAGGTGCCACGAGCATGCCGACCGCTGCGGTAAAAATCACCAGCCGCATGACCCGCGGTTTGAGCAGCTCGACGAAATCACCGAACTCCGCATCGCGCGCAACGGTGCCGGTTGTGAGGCTTGCGTCACTCATTCAGGGTTCAATCCGCATCCGCGACCTGCACCGTGGTGTCCAGGTCCTCAAGAAATCCGACAAGCTGACCGCCCTGGGACTCCACCCATTGCGCATATTGCTCGTCCGATACCGCCTTTACGGTGATCGGCATGTAGGCGTGGTTAATTCCGCACAACTCGGAACACTGCCCAAAATAAACACCCGGTTGATCGACCTGGAACCAGGTTTCGTTCAGGCGTCCAGGGATCACATCCATGTGCACGCCAAACGCCGGTATTTTCCACGCATGGATTACATCGGTTGCAGTGCCCTGAAGGCGGATCACACGCCCGACGGGAACGACCACCGCGGTATCCGTCGCCAGCTTCCACTCGTCTTCCGCGTATCCGTACTCCGCCAGTTCCGCCCGGACTTCGTCGTTCATTTCGGCATAGCCAAGGCCCAGCATATAGCTGTCAAAGCTGATGTCGTTGTCGGGATACTCATAGCTCCACGCCCATTGAAAACCGGTGGCCTTGATCGTCACATCGGGTTCGGGGATCTCAAGTTGTTTGAACAGGATCGGTAGTGAGAACGAGCCGATCACGATCAGGATCAGGATCGGCACGATCGTCCAGGTAACTTCAATAACCGAGTTGTGTGTAAAACGCGCCGGTTCGGGGTTGGCCTTTTTGTTGAAGCGCAAGACCACCCAGGCCAGCAAGGCGGTGACAAACAGGGTGATCGCGGTAATGATGACCAGCAAAAAATTGTCCAGCCACAAAATATCCTGGGCCAGTTCGGTAACAGCAGGTTGAAAATTAACACCGTTTGGAACCGGCTTTCCGATGGTCTCCAACCCCTCGAAGCCTTCTTGCGCGCGGGCTGCAGGTGAGAGCAACAGCGTCCCTGCGTATACGGTCAGCAGTGCGGCAATAGACCTGAATTTCATAAGCATCATCCTGATATGGCCACTCCGGCGCGTCCGGCGATTTGCACGTGAAGAAGCCTGGGGTTCTAATTCGCGCCAGACCGTCGCATACTTCAACGCCGCTCACAAGCATATGCAGCACGACGAAAGGCGCCATGTCGCCGCAGGTTAATACGCCCACGCCCCTTGCATAAGGCGGCTGGCCTGCCACTTTACACCTACCACAGTCTTCGGAGGTCCCTATGACAGATCAATTCCGCCCGTTCGAAACCGATCTGGACGAAGACACCGCGCTGTCTGTCCTGCGTCAGGCGACGCAGGGCGCGGATGATGGTGAGCTGTTTCTTGAGCGTCGGCGCTCGGAAAGCCTCATGTACGATGACAACCGGCTGAAAACCGCAAGCTATGACGCCGCCGAGGGTTTCGGTCTGCGCGCGGTAAGAGGCGAAACCGCGGGATATGGGCACTCAACCGAACTATCCGAGGCCGCCTTGCGCCGGGCGGCCGAGACTGCGCGCCTGGCTGTCGGCGATGGTGGCGGGGTGCTGGCAGATGAGCCGATACGGACCAACACCAGGCTCTACGCCGATGTGGATCCGGTCAGCGCCATGCCGTTTGCGACCAAAGTCGACACTCTGAAAGAAATCGATGCCTATGCAAGGGGTCTGGACGACCGGGTCGTGCAAGTCTCGGCCAGCGTTGCGGCCTCGCTTCAGGAAGTGGTCATTCTCCGGCCGGATGGCGGTACGTACACGGATGTGCGGCCGATGACGCGTTTGAACGTGTCGGTAACGGTCGAGGAAAATGGCCGCCGGGAGAGTGGCTCGGCAGGGGGCGGGGGGCGTTATGCGCTGGACGGGTTGGTGGACCCCGATCACTGGCAACCCAAGGTGCGCGAAGCGCTGCGGGTGGCCACTGTCAACTTGTCGGCTGTGCCCGCACCGGCGGGAATCATGGACGTGGTTCTGGGGCCCGGATGGCCGGGTATTCTGCTGCACGAGGCCGTGGGCCACGGGCTTGAAGGCGATTTCAACCGCAAGAAGGCCAGCGCCTTTGCCGGGCTTATGGGCCAGCGCGTGGCCGCCGCCGGGGTGACCGTACTGGATGACGGTACGATCCCCGACCGGCGCGGTTCGCTGACCTTCGATGATGAGGGGACACCGTCCGGCAGGAATGTTCTGATCGAAGACGGTATCCTGGTCGGCTATATGCAGGATCGCCAGAATGCACGGCTTATGGATGTGGCCGCGACGGGCAACGGGCGGCGCCAGAGTTATGCGCACATACCGATGCCGCGGATGACCAACACCTACATGCTGGGCGGGCAGGACGATCCTGCGGCGATCCTTGCCGACCTGAAGGACGGTATCTATGCGGTCGGCTTCGGCGGCGGGCAGGTGGATATCACCAACGGCAAATACGTGTTCTCCTGCACCGAAGCCTATAAGGTCAAGGACGGCCAGATCGGTGCACCGATCAAGGGCGCGACCCTGATCGGCGATGGTGCGACGTCGCTGCAAAAGATCCGCGCGATCGGCAACGATATGGCGCTCGATCCCGGCATGGGCAATTGCGGAAAGAATGGACAATGGGTTCCGGTGGGGGTCGGACAGCCGACGCTTATGATCGGCGGCCTGACAGTGGGCGGTTCGGCCGCCTAGCCGTGGATGACAAGGTATTACGAAGCGGAGGCACTGGCGGGCTTCGGGGTGCTTCAATATCTGAGCACGGCTTTTCTGGCTGCCTATATGCTGGTCGGGGTTATTTTCGTGGGCCTGACCGTGTTGGAGCCGCTATTACCCACGTTCTTTGATCCCCGAACCCAGGCGGGTCTTCGCGGGGTGTCGAGCATTCAGGCAATGTCCCTGGCATATGACAACCCCGGCATCGCGGTCGGCGGTATGGCAGCCGCGTGGCCCGCCTTTGTCGGATTGCGAGATTTGGGCTGGTTGAGTGGCAGAAGTATTGTGCTTACCGCGACCACGCTCTCGACGATGGGCTTTGCCGCAATAGCCCCGGTGGTGTCGTCAACGGACCCGTTCAGCGATGCGCAACTCTCCGCAGTGACCCGGCTCATGGGGATGGGCGCAATACTGGGGGCGCTCTATGGCCTCGCCTTCTGGGCGATTTTACGGTTGTGGATCTGGCGGCGCGCCGCCCGCGATCCGGGTATTGCGGAGACATTCCAATGACGGCTTCCGAGCCAAGGCTCATGCACGCGGGCGAGGAAACTGCCCTGGTAGAGCTGTGGTTCTACGCATGGCACGAGGCCCATGACCTCCATGTCCCCCCGGAGTTGATCGACTTCAGAACACGCGCGTTCTTTGCCCGACGTATTGCCGGAATGGGGGACAGCATGCGTGTGGCCGGACCGAGCGGAACGCCCCTGGGCTTTTGCGCGATCGAGGGAAATGAAATCGACCAGCTGTTCACCGCACCCGCAGCGCGGGGTAGCGGTCTGGCGCAGCGCCTGATCGGCGACGGCGAGGAGCGGATCAAGATAGCGGGGCATGCCGTTGCCACTCTTTCGGTACTGCCGGAAAACCTGGCCGCGATCCGCTTTTACAGCAAATGCGGGTGGCGGGAACTGGGTATCGAAACGGACGACCTGAAGACCGACGCGGGCCCGTACACCCTCCCCGTTCTCAGAATGGAAAAGCGGCTGTGACAAACGGGCGGTAACAAAGAATTAACCATATGGCGTCACAGGCTATCCGATGCCCGAGGATCGGATGGAAACGCGTCTTCCAACTGGACAGCCCACCACAGCGTCAGAGCAGTTGGACTGGATACAGCTTATCCGCTCGCCCCGGGTCGGTGCGGCTACGTTTCGAAAACTGCTTCACGAGCATGGATCGGCGTCGGCCGCGCTTGCCGCATTGCCGCAGGTCGCGGCAACAAGTGGGGTCAGGAACTATCAGCCATGCCCGCGCGAGGCCGCCGAGCGGGAACTCGCCGCGGGGCAATCGGCTGGCGCGCAGCCGCTGTTCTGGGGCATGCCCCCCTATCCCAACCGCTTGGCCGAAATCGCTGATGCACCGCCGGTTCTTTGGGCCCGCGGCAATCCCGATGTGGCCGCGGCCCGAACCATTGCGCTGGTCGGGGCGCGCAATGCCTCGGCGCTCGGACAGCGGATGTCCACCCATCTGGCCGGGGAATTGGGTGCAATGGGGTGGATCATCGTCTCGGGGCTGGCCCGCGGCATCGACACGGCCGCACATAAAGCCACAATCGAGACCGGGACCATAGCGGTCCTGGCCGGCGGGATCGACCGGGTGTACCCCAAAGAAAACCAGGATCTCGCCCGGCAGATCGCCGATACGGGCCTGGTCGTCTCTGAAATGCAGCCGGGGCTGCAGGCTCAGGCGCGGCACTTTCCCCGACGCAATCGCATTATTTCGGGGATAAGTGCGGCCCTGGTCGTCATTGAAGGGGCGGCGAAATCCGGCAGCCTGATCAGCGCACGCACAGCATTGGATCAGGGACGGGAGGTTCTTGCCGTTCCGGGACATCCCTTTGATGCCCGCGCGGCCGGTTGCAACATGTTGATCCGCGACGGCGCCACGCTCGTCCGCTCGGCCGCTGACATTGCCGATGCGCTGAAGGTCAACCGCCCCGAGCGACCGGTTCCCGGGGCGTCCCCCGCCCCGCCCGACCCAATACCGTACTCGGACGCACAAGACGGTCTGGACCACCGGATCCTGTCCCTGCTGAGCCCGGCGCCGATCAGCGAAGATGCGTTGATCCGAAACCTCGGCGCAGCGCCGCCGCTGGTCTTGTCCGCACTGGGCGAGCTTGACCTGCAGGGGCGGATCGAACGTCACCCGGGCGGGTTGGTGTCGGCGCCCATATAGCGGCGACCGCTGCGCAGTTACGCCTTAATTCGGTCTCA
This sequence comes from Pseudomonadota bacterium, assembly GCA_039190275.1. Lineage (GTDB taxonomy): Bacteria > Pseudomonadota > Alphaproteobacteria > Rhodobacterales > Rhodobacteraceae > Halovulum. Next base: position 22,778 of record JBCCYF010000034.1, read on the forward strand.
ACAGACCACTAACCATCACTGCTATCATATTCAATAATGCCGAAATCTATACCTATGACGTCCAAGCAATCTCGCGTACCACTTTGGCTGACCTTGTGCCTTGCACTGTCGATCCTGTTCTTTGCTGCCAATCTGTTTTTGGGCTGGGACCGCAGCTATTGGTACGATGAGGTATACACGCTGGGCTATGCCAATGTCGGCCGCCCGCTGGACTGGGCATTGCTCAAAAGTGATGTCCACCCGCCGACCTACGCCCTGCTGGTGCGGGGTTTGGCCGGTATGTTCGGCCTGGACCCGACAGGTTTCGCGCTTCGCCTCATAAACCTGCCGGCGCTCCTCGCCGCGCTTTGGGCCTTCTGGCTGCTGCGCGAAATCCTCGGCCCACAGAAACTCATGCTGCTGGCCGTGCTGTTTATGGTAAATTTTTACACCCTCATGCTCGGCCTTGATCTCAGGTCATATGCGCTGCTGCTGGGGTTTGGCCTGTTGGCGCACACATTTTACCTGCGCGAGGTCTGGGGACTGGCGCCGCGCCACCTGGCACTTCTGCTGTGTTGCACGCTTTTGACGTCTCTTCATTTCTTTGGCGCGGCAATCGGGCTGTCTATCCTGCTGTGTAGCGCCTATCTGGGCATGCGCCGCGGAATGCCCATGGCCGCTGTGGCGGTTCGGCTGGGACTGGCCGCTGCACTAACCAGCGCCATGTTGGCCTGGATCCTTGTATATTCCGATGTGCTGGACGCAACCGGCGGGAACAATTGGATCCGTGTCGGGCTCGACCCATGGCTGGATTTTGTCGGCTGGCAAGGTCTGGCGATGGTGACTGGATTGATTTCGATTGTCATCCGTCGAAGTGGCGGCGCAGAGCCTGTGCCGGTTGCGGCAAAGCTGCTGATGCTGCCCGCCCTTCTGACCCTGGTGGTAACAGTCGCTATATCGCTCCACAGCCCAGTGATTTCAGCGCGGAACCTGTCGGTCGTTGTGCCGCCGTTTCTGCTATTCGTCGTTCTGACAGTACCCCCCGCTTTGTTCTCAAAGGGATTGGGATTACAAAAGTCGGTGGGATCGGGCATTGGCGTAGCGGGCGCCATCGCGGTTGTTGTGACAGCCCTGATCGGCGTTCGGCTGACCGACAGCACCACCCGCAACGGTCAGATGATACGTTGGGTCCTCGAAGAAGCCCTTACGCCCGAATGCCGCGATGCGCCAATATTCGTTAAACGACCCGACCAGTTGGACAGTGTGGCGCAGATCGCGTTTACGGGTGCCGTCAGTCGCCCACCAGTGAATTATCCGCAGTATGACCCCGCTTTGATCCCCGAGGCGTGTGAGGTTGTCGGGATGGGCTGGCATGAACTGGGCGAGATCGATGAGGTTGTCGCTTTCCTGACCGATCGCGGGGCTGAAGTCGAGGCTGTCCTGCCCCCGGACCCACGGCTCGCTGCGCGCAGACTTCAGACGTCGGGCTATGTGATCATTCGAACGCGATGAACCGCATGTGTCTTGACAACCCCCAATACCAACCACATTTTCCGCGCTTGATTAATGCGATTTCCGCATCCGGAGGGTCCCCATGGCTGTAGTCGTTGTTGAGAGTCCAGCCAAGGCCAAGACGATCAACACCTATTTGGGGAAAGATTTCAAAGTCCTCGCATCCTATGGGCATGTCCGCGACCTGCCGCCCAAAGACGGCTCGGTCGATACCGAAAACGGCTTCGACATGAAGTGGGAGGTCGCAACAGCCTCGCAAAAGCATCTGCGTGCCATCGCTGACGCATTAAAAGATGACGATACATTGATCCTGGCGACCGACCCCGACCGGGAGGGCGAAGCGATTTCCTGGCACCTGCTGGAAGCGCTGACCAAACGCCGGGCAGTGAAGAAATCGACGGATGTGAGCCGGGTGGTGTTCAACGCAATCACCAGATCCGCGGTGACCGAGGCTATGAAGAACCCGCGCGGCATCGACATGGAACTGGTCGAGGCCTATCTGGCGCGCCGGGCGCTTGACTATCTTGTCGGCTTCAACCTGAGCCCGGTGTTGTGGCGGAAGCTGCCGGGCGCCAAATCCGCCGGCCGGGTCCAGTCCGTCGCCCTGCGCCTGATCGTTGAGCGCGAGATGGAGATCGAGGCGTTCCGCGCCCGCGAGTACTGGTCCGTCAAGGCGATGCTGGGCACGCCGCGCAACCAGCAGTACGAAGCGCGCCTGACAGTGTTGGGCGGCCAGAAGCTGGACAAATTCGACATTGAGACAGCCGAGGCAGCGGAGCTGGCCGTCGCCGCTATTAACGCCCGTGACATGACCGTTAAATCGGTCGAGGCGAAACCGGCAAACCGAAATCCTTCGGCCCCCTTCATGACATCGACCCTTCAGCAGGAGGCCAGCCGCAAGTTCGGCTTTGGCGCGCGCCAAACGATGAGCACGGCGCAGCGTCTCTATGAGGCTGGGCACATCACCTATATGCGGACAGACGGCATCGATATGGCACCCGAGGCTGTGATGGCCGCGCGCGATGCGATCAAGGCACGCTATGGCGCGGACTATCTGCCCGACAGCCCGCGCATGTACAAGAACAAGGCCAAGAACGCGCAAGAGGCGCATGAGTGCATCCGCCCCACGGAGATGATGCGAAGCCCGGACAAGCTGAACCTCGAGACCGATCAGCTGAAGCTCTATGACCTGATCTGGAAACGCACGATCGCCAGCCAAATGGCTGCCGCCCGGCTGGAGCGGACGACCGTTGATGTGGCCAGTGCCGACGCCCAGGTGGTGTTGCGCGCAACCGGCCAGGTGGTCAAGTTCGACGGCTTTATGAAAGTGTATCAGGAGGGGCGCGACGACGAGGTCATCGACGATGACGACAAGCGTTTGCCCCAGATCACCCAGGGCGAGACCGCCACGAAACACAGCGTGACACCCGAACAGCACTTCACCCAGCCGCCGCCGCGCTACACCGAAGCAACAATCATCAAGAAGATGGAAGAGTTGGGCATCGGCCGGCCCTCCACCTACACCTCGATCGTTTCGGTCATTCAGGAACGCGACTATGTACGCAAGGAGCAGAACAGGCTGATCCCCGAGGATAAGGGACGGTTGGTCACGGCCTTTCTGGAAAATTACTTCCGCCGTTATGTAGAGTATGACTTTACCGCAGCGCTTGAGGGGGAACTGGACGAGATCACATCGGGCGATCGCGAATGGACGGCCGTGCTGCAGCGCTTCTGGACCGATTTCACCGCTGCCCTGGCCGAGACCAAGGATCTGCGCATCACAGAAGTGCTGGAAAAGATCAACGAGGTGCTGGCGCCACATGTCTTCCCCGTTGAGGAGGAGGGCGTCGACCCCCGGATCTGCAAGGCCTGCGGCACCGGTTTGCTGAGCATCAAAACCGCACGCTCGGGCGGGGCGTTCATCGGCTGCGGAAACTATCCGGAGTGCCGGTACACCCGGCCGCTGTCGGGCGAGCTTGAGGGCGGCGATATTGCCGGGCCGGACGGCAAACCACTGGGCTTTGACGATGACGGGACCCCGGTGACGCTGCGCACCGGGCGCTTTGGACCCTATGTTCAACTGGGGGATGCGACCGAGGATACACCCAAGCCGAAACGCGCATCCATTCCGAAGGGTGAGGACCTGTCAGCGGTCAGTTTGGACCGCGCCCTGCAGCTTCTTTCGCTGCCTCGCTACATCGGGGAGCATCCCGAAGGGGGCCGGATCGAAGCCGCCATCGGCCGCTTCGGGCCTTTTGTCATGCATGAAAAACCCTTGGCCGAGGGTGAGAAGAAACCCACCCGTATCTATGCCAACATCAAGGAGGTTGAGGAGGTTTTCACCATCGGTATGAACCGTGCTGTGGAACTCATCGCCCAGAAAGCCGCAAGCCGCGGCGGCAGGGCGGCCGCAAAACCCCTGCGGGAGCTTGGGGAGCATCCCGATGGCGGCCCAATCAATGTGATGGAGGGTCGCTACGGCCCGTATGTAAAGTGGGAAAAGATCAACGCGACGATCCCAAAGGACAGGGATCCCAAGGAAGTCACCGTGGAAGAGGCTCTTGAACTGATCTCTGCCAAGGCACCCGCCAAAAAGAAATCCGCGCGCAAGACGACTGCCAAAAAGGCATCGGCGAAGAAACCCCCGAGGAAGAAGGCCTCCTAAAACTGCCGCCGTCCCCCACCACGATCCGGGTGCAACGGCCCTTCCTGTTGGCGGCTCCGCGACAATTCGGTTTCAGCACAGGGACGGACTACAGTTGCGGTGCGGTTGGCGGCAACACGGATCGACTTGGCCAAATTTGGCAATCCCCCTACCCGGGACCCCGGCTGCGTGCTAGGGCACCGGAATGAGTGAGCTTCCCACTAAAGAGCAGATTCTGGCCTGGATGCGGGATCATCCCGGCGAAACATCCAAACGCGATGTGGCCCGCGCGTTCGGGATCAAGGGCGCGGATCGTATCCCGCTCAAGGCGTTGCTGCGGGAACTTCAGGCCAGCGGAGAAATTACCAAGGAACGCAAGTACATACGTGAGGCCGGAACCTTGCCGCCGGTCTCTGTCCTGCGCGTGACCGGTGCGGACGACAGCGGCGACCTCTGGGCGGCTCCGGTCCAGTGGGAGGAGGATGGCCCCGAGCCAAAAATCCTGCTGCGGCTTCGGACCCATGAACCCGCACTGGGCGAGGGTGACCGCATCCTCGCCAGACTGACCCATGCCGAGGAGGATGGCGCCGCGTACACCGGCCGGCTGATCCGGCGCATCGGACATGGCCCACGGAAACTGGTTGGGATTTACCGCAGCACCGATGGCGGCGGACGGATCCTGTCCATCGACCGAAAGTCGGGTCATGAGTGGACCGTTTTGCCGGGCGACCGCCATGGCGCAGGGGACGGTGAGCTGGTCGAAGCCGAGCAATCCGGTCCAAGGTCCCGGATGGGCGTGCCCCGGGCGCGGGTCGTGACCCGGCTCGGGGATCCTTCGGCGCCCAAGGCGGTCTCACTGATTGCCATACACAATCACGGGATTCCCGACGCGTTTTCCGACGAAGCGCTCGATGCTGCCAATGCGGCCAAACCGGTGGTGCTGAGCAGTCGCGAAGACCTGCGGCACCTGCCGCTGATCACGATTGACCCGGCGGATGCACGCGACCATGATGATGCGCTCTGTGCCATGCCCGATCCGGATCGCGCGGACGGATATGTCGTCTGGGTTGCCATAGCCGATGTTGCCCACTACGTGCGCCCCGGCTCCGCGCTGGACAAGGCCGCACGCGAACGCGGGAACTCAACGTACTTTCCGGACCGGGTCGTCCCGATGCTGCCGGAGGGTCTGTCTGCGGATCTCTGCTCCCTTCACGAAGGGGTCGACCGGCCCTGTCTGGCAGTCGAGATCAAACTGGATCAGGACGGACGCAAGACCGGGCACCGGTTCACACGTGGCTTGATGCGCTCTCCCGCATCACTGACCTACGCTCAGGCGCAGGCGGCCATCGACGGCCAGAGCAGCGCCCAGACCGATGAGCTGCTGGAGCCGGTACTCAAACCGCTGTGGCGCGCATTTCACGCGGCCGAGCAGGCACGCAAACAGCGTCAGCCCCTGAACCTCGACCTGCCGGAACGCCGTATCGTGCTGGACGATGACGGGACGGTACGATCCGTGGCATTCCGCGAACGGCTGGAGGCGCACCGGTTGATCGAGGAATTCATGGTGATGGCCAATGTCTGCGCGGCCGAAACTCTTGAGGCTAAGCGGCAACCGCTGATCTACCGCGTCCATGAGGAACCCAGCCCGGAAAAACTCGATGCCTTGCGCGAAACCGCACGGTCGGCGGGCTTGATACTGGCCAAGGGTCAGGTGATGAGCCCCAAGCTGCTCAACCGGCTGTTGGACCAGGCCGCCGGACGGGACGAGGCGGAGCTGATTAACATGCAGGTGCTCCGATCGATGCAGCAAGCATATTACTTTCCGCAGAACTTCGGCCATTTCGGATTATCGCTGCGGGCCTACGCGCATTTTACATCGCCGATTCGCCGATATGCCGATCTGGTGGTTCACCGGGCGCTGATCGCCGCGCATAAATGGGGCAAGGACGGGCTAACCGTCGAGGAGGCAGACGCGCTGGAACCCACTGCGGCATGGATCAGTCAGACCGAAAGACGCTCTATGCTCGCGGAACGCGAAACGACCGACCGCTATCTGGCGGCCTATCTTGCGGGTCGGATCGGGGCCGATTTCACGGGGCGCGTCAGCGGTATCGCGCGGTTCGGCGTGTTCGTCAAACTGGACGATACAGGCGCCGACGGGCTGATCCCGATCCGCAGCATGGGCGACGAATTCTTCCACTACGATCGCGAAAGCCAAACCCTGATGGGCGACCGCTCAGGTCTGGTTGTCAGCCTTGGCCAGCGGGCCACAGTGCGCCTGACCGAGGCCGAAGCCATCACCGGCGGGTTGATGTTGGAGCTTTTGGAGCTTGAGGGGAAAAGCCTGCCCAAAAGCGCACATCGTCGTCCCGGACGCGGTCCGCAACGTGGTAAAGCAAAAGCTAAAGCCGCGGCCCGTGCCAAGTCCCGCAAGGTCCGGCGCAGGCGGGGCTAACGCGCGTCGTATTTGTGTTGAAACGCCATAGCCGGCTCGTGATGTTTCTAACTACTGGCGAAACGTACAAAAAAAGGCCCACGTGATCCGACCGGATCGTACGCGGGCCCATACATACATTTAAGATTAGGGATCAGGCGGCAGCTCGTGCCCCCAAAAGCTCGCCCACGCGGGCCTGGGCGCGAAACTCATCGATTCCATCCACGGCAGCAACCTCGCGGGTCAGACGCTCAAGCGCCGCTTCGTACAGCTGCCGCTCGGAGTAGGATTGTTCGCGCTGGTCATCATTGCGGTGGAGGTCACGAACAACCTCGGCAATGGAAATCAAATCGCCGGAGTTGATTTTCTGTTCGTACTCCTGCGCCCGGCGCGACCACATGGCACGCTTTACCCGTGCCCGGCCCTTCAACGTATCCATCGCCTTGCCAACAATGTCGGGTGTCGAGAGCGAACGCATCCCGACCGAGGTCGCCTTGTGTGTCGGGACCCGCAGTGTCATCTTGTCCTTCTCAAAGGTGATGACGAACATTTCAAGTTTGATGCCTGCGACTTCCTGCTCGTCGATTGACACGATCCTGCCCACGCCATGTGCTGGATAGACAACGAAATCATTCGGGCGGAATTCGGCGTTTTTCTTTTTTGTCATGTATACTCTCACTGTGACCGACGGTTGGGTGCATAATTCACTGGTACGGCCGACAAAAACCCTGCGGCTGCACGATTGCAGTCCCAGGTTCAAGTCTCAGTTGAATTGCAGTGACGTCTCTTCCTTGCCTGATGACGTCGCCCTGCCCGACATTTGTATGACGCATACATAACAGAAAACACACACATTTTAAAGGTTGTACAGAACACCGAACCGTGACGCACATGTGATTCGCGGCATTATTTGTTAAATTACTGTATAAACTAAGGTGGTTAGGGAGCCTTCTGGCTCAGTTTACGTAGCGTCAGCGAATCAGATCATCCGCCTTCGCCCGGGTTCTCGGAGAAGTACTTATCTACTTTACCTGTTTCGCCATCATGCTTTTCAGCATCGGGCATCGGGTCCAGTTTGGTCACGATGACAGGCCATTTTTCGGAATACTTGCGGTTGAAATCGACCCAAGGCTCCATCTCGGGTTCCGTATCCGGGCGGATGGCGTCTGCCGGACACTCGGGCTCGCACACACCGCAATCGATGCACTCGTCGGGATGGATCACAAGCATGTTCTCACCCTCGTAGAAACAATCAACGGGGCAGACTTCGACGCAATCGGTGTACTTGCAGTTTATGCAGTTGTCGGTCACGACATAAGTCACGGCTGTGTGTTTCCTCCGGCAAAGTGTCAACACTGAATTACATGCCTTCGAGGGGCACGGAGTTCAAGGGCGAAAGCGCCGCATTCCGTCCAGCGCCCGCCGGTCTTTCTTGGTCGGGCGTCCCGCGCGGTCGATGACGGGCTCGGTTCGCCCATCAGTTGCCGCTGCCATGCTGCGATCCTCGTACAACGTCTGGGCTTCAGTCGCGGGCCCGCGCCGGGTCCCCAAGGCGCGAATTTCCACAACCCGCACGTCCTTGGCCTGAATGAATGTCAGGATATCCCCCACCCGAACGGAGGCCGCGGGTTTCGTGGACCGCACACTGTTAACGCGTACGGCCCCGGACTGGACGATTTTTGCGGCCAGCGAACGTGTCTTGAAAAAACGCGCCTGCCAGAGCCACTTGTCCAACCGCTGGGTGGCGCTGTCGCTCACCCCTTCTCCTTCAGGGCCATGAGTGCTGCGAACGGATTGTCGGGGTCCAGCGGTTTCTCCTTGGGCTTGGCACTGTGTACGCTTTGCCGGTCCCTGTCCGCTTGCTTGCCCTTGCCTTTGCCCTTTGGGTGACCCTTTGGTCCGCCACCCTTCGCTTTGGGCTTGCCGACCGGTTTTGAACGGTGCTCTGGCCGCGGTGTCTGGGCCCGGCGCCGTGGCGCCCAGGAGAAGGTGTAAAAGACTTCCGTTTCTGTCCCGTCCGGCACTGTTTCGACAGCCGGATCCCCGTCATGCGCCGGGGTATCCATGACAACCGCCCCAGCCGGATCAATCGACTCAGCCCCGGCCGTTTCTGAGGAAGGCACAACAGGATCTGACCCTTCGGGTGTGGCAGGCGCATCGTCAACGGCTTCACTCACCTTTTCAGCGCCTTGGGCAACCGCATCGACGGCCGGGGGCACTTCGGCCACATCCGGGATGGGCTTCTGAGGGGCGGCCGCTTTCGGACGCTCGCCTTTGACCGACTGATATCCCAACCCAGACATCAACTCGGCAAACTGCTCCAGCGTCAGGCCTGTAATCGACAGCATGTCGGGCGTTGCCTCGAACCCCCCACGGGTATCCTGCGCCCGCAGCATATCCGCCAGACGCTCGAGCATATCGATACGGATCGCCCGGGTATTGGACAGCCGATACCCTGACTGCGCGTAATATCCATCCGGCGCATGTGGCATCGCCGGGATAGTTACCAGACCCGGTGGCGGCGCTGAGGGGAATTCGTCCAGCTTGGTCGCCAGTGCCCATAGGACCAGTCGAAGCCGCGTGACGGCAGGTTTCAAAAGCACCGGTTGGAATATTGTAAACTGCCCAAAGCGCACACCATGTTTGCGCAGCAGGCCGCGCGCGTCCTGATCCAGTGCCTTGATATCGGCTGCCACCTCTGCGCGGGGCAGAACGCCCAGCGCTTCAACCAGCCTAAAGGCCACGCCGCGTGCCAGACCCTCCAGGGCCTGATCGTCACGCAGGGCGATCAAAGGCTCAAACAATGCGGCGACCCGGCGGTCCAACCAGTGTCCAAGGCGGCGTTTCACCTTTTCGGCCACAGCCGCGCCCGCCTCGTCGTCGACAAAAACGTGTATTTCGGGCGCGAGCGCATCCGGCCCGGCACTCAGGCGGCCCACAGCATATTCACCCCACATCAGACCGCCCTGTTCCGTGAGATCAATCTCGGTATCCGGGGCGTTATAGAACTTGTCGGAACGCAGATTGTAGGCGGGTTGCAAGGCAGCCAGCGCTGCCGATTTCAGGGTTTTTCCCTCATCCGCCCCGGCAGACGGATCCAGCTGAAAGCGAAACCCCTCAAGACGGCCAACGAAATGATCCTCGACGTGGACTTCGCCTTTGTCGTTTACAACTGCCACCAGGCTCTCCTTCTGCTTCAACCGGCGCATCAGGACACTGGTGCGCCGATCAACAAATCGTTGGGTCAGGGCGGTGTGCAACGCATCTGACAGGCGGTCTTCTACAGCACGGGTTTCCTCGCGCCAATGATTTGTGTCATCCACCCAGTCGCGCCGTTGCGCCACATAAGTCCAGGTCCGGATGAACGCCAAACGTTTGGAAAGCGCATCTATATCACCGGCGGTCTTGTCAATTCGCGAGATCTGTTTGGCCAGCCAATCGGTGGGAATACGCCCGTCCTCAGACAGAAACTCGAAAATCCGCTGACACAGCGCATCGTGCTCGGCATGACTGACATTGCGGAAGTCGGGTATCTGGCAGATCTCCCACAGGAGCCGCGTATCAGGTCCACCGCGTACACGATCCTGCACCGTCGGAAGCGCCCAAAGCGCCTTGAGGGTGCGCAGATCGTCCGCCTCACGGGTTCGTACCAGTTCTTCGTGGCCGGAGGCATCTTCAAGGGTCGAGATAAGCCGGTCCGGCGTGCCGAACTCCAGTCTGGAATTGCGCCACTGCAACTTTTTGAGCGGTGTGAAGCGATGGTTCTCAATGGCTTGGACAACCTCGTCTTCAAATGGTGCGACGTCCCCACTTACACCGAATGTACCGTCGGTCGTGTAACGCCCGGCACGCCCTGCGATCTGGCTGAGCTCATTGGGGGCCAGGTACCGATGCCGTCGTCCATCGAATTTGGAGGCGCCGGCAAAAGCGACATGGGAAATATCCAGGTTCAAACCCATACCGATCGCATCCGTCGCCACCAGATGGTCGACATCGCCGTTTTGGTACAAGGCGACCTGCGCATTGCGGGTACGGGGGCTGAGCGCACCCATCACAACCGCAGCCCCACCCTTCTGACGGCGCAAAAGCTCGGCGATTGCGTAAACGCTGTCGACCGAAAACGCCACGATGGCCGATCGGGGCGGCAACCGGCTGATCTTTCTTGATCCGGCGTAGGAGAGCTTCGAGAACCTTTCGCGTTTCAGAAACCGTGCGCCGGGAACCAGACTGGCGATTCGCCGCCGCATCGTGTCCGAGCCCAGAAACAGGGTTTCCACTGTACCGCGGGCGTTCAGCAGCCGATCGGTGAAGACATACCCGCGATCCGGATCCGCACAGAGCTGAATTTCGTCCACCGCCAGAAACGCACAGCCCAGATCAACGGGCATCGCCTCGACCGTGCACACCCAGTATTGGGTGCGGGGTGGTACAATACGTTCCTCACCGGTAACAAGTGCGACGACTGAAGGGCCGCGCACCGCTACGATCCGGTCATACACCTCGCGCGCGAGAAGGCGCAGCGGCAGACCCATAACGCCGTCGCGATGGCCCAGCATACGTTCGATGGCATAATGAGTCTTACCGGTATTCGTGGGGCCAAGCACGGCGGTGACGCCTGCGTCGGATGCGGACATGTACGGAGTATCCTGCTGTTGACGGCCCGTTAAAGCGAGGCTCTTCCAAGCTGGTCCCGCAAGCGTTCAATGGACTGTCGAATGCTCTGGCGATGCGGGTTGATCGCTTCGGCCATGCGCATGGCGTCCAGCGCGGTCTCCAGATAGCCAAGCTCCTCAAGTACGATACCCAGGCCGGTGAGTGCCCCAAAATGCTGCGGATTCAGCGCCAGCGCACGCTCCAGGTCCGCCAGGGCAAGACCAAACTCCTCCATCGAATAGAACGCCGTTGCGCGCGCGTGCCAGCCCTCGGCGAAGTCCGGCGCATGGTCGGTCAATGCGGTCAAGTGTTCGACGGCCAGTCCGTAATCCTCGTTCTCCAGCGCGTCCTGCCCACGTTGCAACAGCAGGTCGGCCGTATCCGACCCAGATCGCGACCACAGGTTTATCAACCGTGTTTCGGTTGATTCCCAGGTCTCCAGGTTGGGTTGGGCAAGCTCGGCCATCAGTTCGTCGACCTCCGCCTGCCTTTCTGCCTGCTGTGACAAGGACTGAGCCGCAGCCGGATTGGCGGAGATTGCGGCTAACGTGACGGCAAGCGCGGCAATGGTGTTTATAACGAGGCTCATGGCGTATAGATTAGCATGAAGTTTTGCAAATGCGAGGGGGCAGGCCCGCGCAATCGAACACAAGGAAGATCAACATGAGTGATGTTGTAAACTCAGCAGTGGCAGCGCTGGCCGCCAAGACTGCGGATGCGGATATCGATTTTACCGTCCGCTTCGATATTGAAGGTGAGGGGTCGGTTCGTATCGACGCAGACGGCGTGTCCGCGGACGATAGCGACGCGGATCTGGTCATGTCCGCCGATGTTGAAACCTTCGAAGGCATCATGTCGGGCGATGTGAACCCGACGGCTGCGTTCATGTCGCAACGCCTGTCTGTTGATGGCGACATGGCCTTGGCCATGAAACTTGGGGCACTCCTGTCCTGACGTGACCGCCCCGCCTGACTATTTTACCGAGATCACTGGCGGCCCGGCGCCGGCCAGTACCAAATGGCTGCATGCCGCCGACAACACGCGTTTGCGTGCGGCGCAATGGAATGGCTCGCGTGGGACCGTCTGGGTGTTCCAAGGTCGGACCGAATACCTTGAAAAATATGGGCCTACCATCGAGCGGCTGACCCGCGCGGGCTGGTCCGTTGTGGCGCATGACTGGCGTGGGCAAGGGCTGTCGGATCGACCCGCCAAGGATCCGTTTATGGGGGATGTGCGGCATTTCTCGGACTATCAAAGGGATGTCGATTGCCTGTTAGCAGACCCCGACTTTGCGGGGCTGCCCAAACCATGGGTGTTGCTGGCGCATTCTATGGGCGGCTCCATTGGCCTGAAGATGCTGGCGCAGTCCGAAGCCTTCAATCGGGCCGTGTTCTCGGCCCCGATGTGGGACCTGCCCCGCCCGGGTGTGTTCAACCCGCTGGCCGAGACCGGGCTCAGGTTGGCCATCTCGCTGGGGTTCGGACAGCGGTACTTTGTTGGTGGCGGCCCGCGCAATCACACGCTGACACAACCGTTCGCGCTGAACCCGCTGACCAGCGACCGGGAAAACTATGATCGGCTGATCCACCATCTCAAGACACACCCTGAACTGGGACTGGGTGGCCCGTCGATGCGCTGGGTCCGCGCAGCATTGCGCCAGGCAAAGCACCTAAGGCGCCTCGATCCACCATCGCTTCCGATCCTCACGTTGCTTGGCACGCGGGAACTTGTGGTCGCGACCGAAGCGATCAAACAGCACTCGGCCCGACAGCCAAATGCGCGGCTGGTAGAGATATCCGGTGCGCGGCACGAGATCCTGATCGAAACACCGGAACGGCAGGCCCAGGCTTGGGAGGAGATCGACGGATTTCTGGCCGATCTATAGGAGCGGAGTGGATTAAAACCAACGCTCTGGCATGCGGGAACACTCTGGTGTCACATGGCTGCTTTTGCACCGTGATCGCCACGATCCAACCGTGTTAAACGGTTGTCCAGACGGGGTTAAGGGACATCTTGTAGTAACGCCAGCGCTTGGGCATGGACCCGCGGGTCACCAGCCGCAATAACACGGCCACCTTGGTGCGCGGGACCGCCCCGCCAATCGGTCACATGGCCGCCTGCGGCCTGGATGACGGCCATTGGCCCCTGAATGTCATAGGCGCGCAAGCCGGCTTCGATCACAAGATCGATGTGTCCCATCGCAAGCAGGGCATACGCATAGCTGTCGGTACCATAGCGGGTCAGGCGCACCTCGCGCGCGACCCGTGCAAACGCCTCCCCCTCGGCTTCGGTGCCAACCTCTGGGAAGGTGGTGAAAAGCGTCGCATCCGAAAGGGCGCCGCAGGGCCGAACAGCGATCTCGCGCTCGTGCCCCAGCCGTGTGACTGTGGCACGCCCGAAGGCCCCGACAAACCTCTCGCCAATGTAAGGTTGGTCGACAACGCCCAACTGCGGACCATCGCCTGTATCCAACCCAATGAGCACACACCAAAGGGGGACGCCCGCAATGAAACCGCGCGTCCCGTCAATCGGGTCCAGCACCCAGGTCAGGCCGCTTGTTCCGCTGGCGCGTCCCGCCTCCTCGCCGTGGATCGCATCCTGAGGACGGGCACGCGCAAGAACAGCGCGCATGGCCTGCTCCGCCGCGCGGTCCGCGACGGTCACAGGGTCAAAACCGTCCTGATCCTTGTTTTCCGCGGACAGTCCCCTGGCCCGGAAATGCGGGAGTATTGCGGTCCCGGCCGCATCGGCCAACTCCAGCGCAATACGCAGCAGATCCTGCCGGTCCCCCGCCGGAATATCAACCATGCTCGGGTCGAGACTTCCGTCGTTCAGGCTACGTCGCTGAGCACACGCGCCAAGTCAAAAAGCCGCCGACGCTGGGTCTCGGGGATGGCATAGTACGACCGAATAAGCTCCATCGCCTCTTTATCAGCCAAAAGGTTCTGCGGCATATCCGCGACCGGATTTCCCGGCGCTTCGGCATACTCGCCGTCCAACCCCTCGAAGAAGAACGCAATTGTTGTATCAAGCGCGCGCGCGATATCCCAAAGGCGGGATGCGCTCACACGGTTCATACCGGTTTCGTACTTCTGAATTTGCTGAAATTTGATCCCAACTGAATCGCCAAGTTGCTGCTGGGTCATCCCCAGCATCCACCGGCGGTGGCGGATCCTTTGACCAACATGTGCATCTACTGGATGTTTCATACTCGCTTCCCCAAATACAAGCCTAAACGCATCATCACGCATAGGTATTATATCCGTGCAGAAGTAAACCGCGACCAGCTTTGACAAAAATGCGACAATAACCACGGATGCAGTATTTTTCTACCCTAATCAGCGAGTCGGCGCAACAGATAATAACCCTTGGGTTGCGCTTGCAGCCCGAAAGTATGGATCTCTGAGCGTTCCGAGTATTTGCGCGATTCAATCTAAGGTTTTGCTGAACAGGGATAAAAGCACCGTTTTTGTATGGCATTCAACTTGCGACACGGGCGGCGCGTTTCCGCTCATGCGGGTCCAGGAACCGTTTTCTCAGCCGGATGTGATTCGGTGTGACCTCGACCAGTTCATCGGTATCGATATAGGCAATTGCCTCTTCCAGTGACATTCTACGCGGTGTGGTCAGCCGCACGGCTTCGTCGGTGCCCGAGGCGCGCACATTGGTCAGCTTCTTGCCTTTGAGCGGGTTTACCTCCAGATCGTTCTCGCGGCTGTGTTCCCCCAAAATCATGCCCTGATACACCTGCTCTCCCGAACCGATGAAAAAATGCCCGCGATCCTCAAGGTTGAAAATTGCATAAGCGACCGAAGCGCCGCTTTCCATTGAGATCAGGACGCCGGCACGCCGACCGGGGATCGGCCCCTTTTCGGGCTCCCACTTGTGAAATACACGATTGAGCACACCCGTGCCCCGTGTATCCGTCAGAAACTCGCCGTGATAGCCGATCAGTCCGCGTGACGGCACATGCGCGACGATCCGGGTCTTGCCGCCCGCGCCGGTCCGCATCTCGGCCAGATCCCCCTTGCGGCTGGCCAGTTTCTCAACAACAACACCGGAATAGGCCTCGTCCACGTCCACCGTGACCTCTTCGATGGGCTCATGCTTTACGCCATCGATGTCACGGAACAGGACCTGCGGCCGGCTGATGGACAGTTCAAACCCTTCGCGGCGCATGTTCTCGATCAGTACGCCCATCTGGAGCTCTCCGCGCCCCGAGACTTCGAATGCATCGCCGCCCGCGGTGTCAGCAACCTGGATGGCGACATTCGATTCCGCTTCCCGCATCAGTCGTTCACGGATCACCCGGCTTTGAACCTTGTCGCCGTCACGGCCTGCCAGCGGACTGTCATTGATCGAAAAGGTAACCGAGATGGTCGGCGGGTCGATGGGCTGAGCCGGGATCGGGACGTCGACCACCGGATCACACAACGTATCGGCGACCGTTGCCTTTGACATCCCCGCGAGCGAGACAATGTCCCCCGCCTCCGCCCGCTCGATGGGCTGTTGGCTCAGCCCCCGGAACGCAAGGATCTTGGTCACCCGAAACTTCTCGATCTCGCGCCCGTTTCGGCTCAGCGCGCGCAGCATTTTGCCGGGGGCCAGGGTCCCGCGCTCCACCCGACCCGTCAGCATGCGCCCAAGGTAGGGGTTCGCCGCCAGCGTGGTGGCCAGCATGGCAAAGGGCTCATCGGTCTTGGCCGCCTGACCAGGTGCCGGGACATGCGTGATGACCAGCTCGAACAAGGCCGAAAGATCCTGGCGCGGACCGTCAAGCTCGGCGTCGGCCCAACCCGACCGCCCCGAGGCATAGAGCACCGGGAAGTCCAACTGATTTTCATCGGCGTCAAGCGCCGCGAACAGATCAAATACTTCATCAAGCGCGCGGTCTGGCTCGGCATCCGCTTTGTCGACCTTATTAAGCACGACGATCGGTCGAAGACCCAGCGCAAGCGCCTTC
>JBCCYF010000035.1:0-38959 GCA_039190275.1 Pseudomonadota bacterium
CGCAGACTTGCGGGAGGTCGTCGATCGGCTGCACGACCTGATGATCGGCACAGAACCGGATCTGACGTTGATCATTGATATGGACCCTGACGTGGCACTCGCCCGCGGCCTCGCGCGACGCAGCGGCGAGGATCGCTTTGAAGAGATGGGGCACGCATTTCAGGTCAGGCTGGCCGAGGGGTTTCGAGCACTGGCCAAAGCCGAACCCGAACGGTGTAGGTTGATTGACGGTCGCGGCACGTCCGAGGATGTCGCCGCCCGCATCTGGCATGCCGTGGAGCCGGGCCTGCCATGAGCGATGACCTTCCCCCGGAGCCTGATCGTGTGGACGGCGCACCGCATCCGCGCGAAACGGCTCAGCTGCTGGGGCATGACCATGCAGAAGCCGCGTTTCTCAGTGCCTATGGAGCGGGGCGGTTACACCACGCCTGGATGATCACCGGAGCACGGGGTATCGGGAAGGCGACGCTCGCCTGGCGGATCGCACGGTTTCTGGTCGCAACCCCACCGGAGGAGGGTTTGTTCGGGGGTGTCCCTGACGCGCTTGCCCTCCCACAGGACCATCCGGTCTGGCGCCGGTCCCTAAGCCTCTCCGAACCTGCGATCGCGCTCTGCCGCAGGGCCTGGGATGACAAGGCCAAACGCCTGAAGACAGCGTTGACCGTGGATGAGGTCCGCAGGCTGAAACAGCATTTCAGCCTGTCCGCCCCGGATGGCGGCTGGCGTGTCGCGCTGATCGATGCCGTGGATGAGATGAACAATGCAGCCGCCAATGCGCTGTTGAAACTGCTCGAAGAACCGCCGGCACAGACCGTTTTGCTGCTGATCTGCCATCAACCCGCGCGGCTGTTGCCCACCATACGCTCTCGCTGCCGTACATTGCGTCTGAGCCAGCTTGGCCTGGACGACTTTGGCACGGCTTTGGCACAGGCCGGACAGGAGGTGGAGGACATCCGCTTGCTGCATTCGCTGACCGGCGGGTCGGTGGGGGATGCAATCCGTCTTCTTAATCTCGGCGGGCTGGACGTGGTCGAGAGCATCACCGCGCTCTTGTCCGATGGAGGCGCTATCGACCGGCACCGTCTTGCGTCGCTTGCGGCGCGGGGTGCAGGGCGGCAGAACGCGACGACCTATACCATGATTGTGGAGCTGACCCTGCTGCTGATCGCCCGTATGGCGCGGGCGGGCGCGGGTGCAGACCTGGCCGGTGACGCGGTTGCTTCGGCCTTGCGCGAACGGCTATGTCCCACACCAGACGCCGCGTGGATCTGGGCTGAAACTCAACAGCAATTGACCGAACGAACAACACATGCAGCGGCGGTCAACCTTGACCCCGAACAAGTCATCCTTGATATGTTCCTGACCATCGATAAAACCGCCGCCCGGGTCCAGCACGACCTCCGCTGATCCGCACGGCCCGTATGCCGAGCCCGCCTCCTTGACGCCATTGCCCGATCTTGTCGACAGCCACTGCCACTTGGATTTTCCCGACTTTGAAGACGAGGTACCGCAGATCATAGACCGGGCCGCTGCTGCGGGCGTTACGCGCATGGTCACCATCTGTACACGGCTGAGGTTGCTGCCGCAGGTGCAAGCCATCGCGCAAGCGCATGCGCCTGTCTTTTACGCCGCCGGCACGCATCCAATGCATGTCGCGGATGAACCGATGGTTGCCGTCGACGACCTGCTGTCTTTGATCGATGATCCGAAGTTTGTCGGCATTGGTGAGACCGGGCTCGACTACCACTACACAGCGGAAACCAAAGTCGTTCAGAAGCAAAGCCTTGCCATCCACATCGAAGCCGCGCGCCTGAGCGGCCTGCCCCTTATCATCCATGCGCGCGCCGCGGACGAGGATGTCGCAGACATGCTGACCGCTGAGCACCGCGCTGGCGCGTTCAGTTGCGTCATGCATTGTTTCTCTTCTGGTCCGGCTTTGGCGCGCGTCGCGTTGGACCTTGGCTTCTACCTTTCAATGTCGGGGATTGCGACGTTCAAGAAGTCGTCTGACCTGCGCGATATCTTTGCCGCAGCACCGCTGGACAGGATCCTGGTCGAAACCGACAGCCCCTACCTGGCCCCGGATCCGTACCGCGGCAAACGCAACGAACCCGCATATACCGCCCATACTGCGGCAACCGGTGCCGATATATTTAAGGTAAGCCTGCAGGAGTTCGCAGACGCGACAACTGCGAACTTTAAGCGCCTTTTTCCCCGGGCGCGCGTCATCAATGGCTGAATTGATCGTTACCATTTTGGGCTGCGGCTCGTCGGGGGGGGTGCCACGGCTCGGCGGCCAATGGGGGGCGTGCGACCCAAGTGAGCCAAGGAACACCCGGACCAGATGTTCTTTGCTGATCGAACGCGAGGGGCCCGGCGGCACGACACGTGTCCTGATCGACAGTTCCCCCGATCTGCGGGCGCAGCTTTTGTCCGCCGGCGTGGGATTGCTGGACGCCGTGGTGTATACCCATGCACACGCCGACCATGTGCACGGTTTGGACGACTTGCGGATGATAGTGTTCAACCGGCGAGAACGCCTCCCCGTCTGGGCCGACACGGCAACGGCCGATGCGCTGATGGAACGGTTTGGCTACGCCTTTGTGCAGCCGGAATGGTCCGCCTATCCCACGATCCTCGAGATGAACAATATCGCCGGTCCCTTTGAGATCGAAGGTGCCGGTGGCTCGGTTTCATTTATCCCATTCGAAGTAGCGCATGGCGGCATTCACGCGTTGGGGTTCCGGTTTCACGACATCGCCTATCTTCCGGATGTTTCCGAGATGTCTCCGGCCGCCTGGGCGCAGGTTGAAAATCTGGAATGCTGGATCCTGGATGCACTGCGGCAGAAGCCGCATCCCACACACGTCCACCTCGCTCGGTCGCTCGACTGGATCGCGCAGGCGCAGCCAAAACAGGCCATACTGACAGACATGCACGTCGATCTGGACTATGCGACAGTGATGCGCGAGACACCCGAACATGTGCAGCCCGCCTACGATGGCCTCAAGCTCAGGTTTCCACTTTAGTGCTGGCACTTTTGCAAGTGGTGGCCCCGGTGTTTTTGGTCACTGCTGCAGGGTACCTGTGCGTCCGGCTAAAGTACTTTAAAGACAGCCATATCGATGGTCTGAACCGGTTCACCCAAAACTTTGCCATCCCGGTTCTTCTGTTCAACGCAACCTGGAGGCTCGACCTCGGAGCAGTGTTTGACCCCGCCCTTTTGCTGGCCTTCTACGCCGGAAACACGATCGCATTTGTACTTGGAATCATCGGGGCGCGCCTTTTCTTTAAGCGTCGGCCTGGTGAGTCGGTGGCGATCGGGTTTGGCGCTTTGTTTTCGAACTCGGTGATATTGGGCATCCCAATTGTAGACCGGGCTTTTGGTCCGGATGCGCTGGCGGCCAGTTTCGCGGTCATCGCGATTCACGCGCCGTTCTGCTACGTGCTGGGGATCACGGTGATGGAGATCAGCCGCGCGGATGGCCGGAACGCCACCGATACAGCGCGAGCAGTGATCAGGGCGATGCTCAAGAATGCGCTGATGATCGGTATTCTGCTGGGATTTGCGGCAAACCTTTTGGGGGTGTCGCTCCCTGAAACCGTGGTGGAGGCCATGGGACTTATCGTCGGCGCGGCACTGCCCACCGCGGTGTTTGCCCTGGGCGGTGTTTTGACCCGTTACAACATGCGTCGGTCCGTGGGTGAGGCGGTGATGATCGCAGTGCTCAGCCTGATCGTACATCCGACGATAACGTTCGTACTTGCCTACTATGTGCTGGATTTACCGGTCATCTTTGTGAAAGGCGTTGTTCTGACGGCCTCAATGGCGCCGGGGATCAACACCTACATATTCGCGACCATGTACCAGCGGGCCGAAGGGGCGGCCGCGAGCACCGTGCTCCTCGCGACCGCGCTCTCCTTGATATCGGTTTCGGTCTGGCTCGGGGTGCTCAACGGGCTCTGATCACGTGCCGGAAGCACCCCGCCGCACAAGACAACGTCGCGACACACCGAAGAGTGGGCGGTAGCACGGGCGACCGCGCGACCATTCCGTCAGGCGGTGCGGCTCGGGCTTAGCGGCCGTCTTGCCTCAGGCTATTTTCCTGCTTTGGTCTGCGGTTGGTATTTGCCGGGCGCTTCCCGCGCAGATAGGCAAATCCGATATATGCGCCGACCAGAATCCAGCATCCCAGAATGGCGAACCAAATGTTAAATTCCATAGCTGTAACCTCGTACCCCTTACCACCCGGGCTTGTCGTCAGGTGGGGATTATCCGGCTGAATGTGGCGAACACGTGGCGTTTGTCACATAAGCGGGATCCCGCTCAACCGATGGCGACCAATCGCAATCACAGCCGCCAAAAGGTTGCCGGGTTGCGGAAGTCTTCACGTCCCCGGGTCTGCCGGGAAATCTGAACTCCGGCGATCCATTGCAGCCGGATCAGATGCGCGTGTTTGATCTGCGGGCGACAAATGCGGCAGGCTGGCAAGATCAGGTCTTGGATGATGGCTGATCAACCTATACCAAGCGTCTGGTAAGAACGCCTGTGCAGGTCCTACCAGATGACATATATGGTAAAAGTCGCCACGCCCGATCGGCGAGACGGCGGGGAAAACACCGCCATTCCGGCGATCTCAACTGTTGGTCCCAATGCTAAGTCGGCGCCGAACGGACGAGCCTACACCGGCGAACCTTTCATCGGATCCAGCGTGGCGACACCCTGTCAAAACCAGTTGCGAACCGGAGCCGGCGCGAACGACGCCCGGTGGACGGCATGAACGGGGGGCGGCTTATCGCGGTCGTTGGCCCGTCCGGAGCTGGCAAGGATAGTGTGATGGAACTGTTGTCCGCGCTAAGGCCAGACATCCGCTTGGTGCGCCGCGTGATCACACGCCCTTCCAACGCCGGCGGCGAAGACTTTGAGAGTGTCAGCCCGGCGGAGTTTTCCCGTCGCAAAGCCGCCGGGGAGTTCGCCTTTGACTGGGGCGCGCATGACCTTCTGTATGGAATTCCCAAGGATCAGATTAATAATATCGGACCGGGCGAGACCGTTCTTTTCAACGGATCTCGCGGCATTATTGAGGCCGCGCGTAAGGTGGTTCCCGGCCTTCAAGTTCTGCTGATAACCGCGCAGGATCACGTACTGGCCGAGCGATTGGCCGCGCGTGGCCGTGAAGACAGCGCGGCAATTCGGAGACGGCTTGGTCGGGCCGATTTCGCTGTACCGGCAGGGGAGAATATCCTTCGGATCGACAACTCCGGACCGCTGGATCAGACAGTCGAAATGGTGCTGTCCCTGCTCGATCCTGTCATGTCATAGCGATGCAGCACCTTGAACATACCGTCCGGCCTTTCGCCAAACAATGTCAGCGCATCGACGAGGAACGGTCCTTCGATGGCGGCTGCAAAGTGATCCTGAGCAGCCCTTTGCAATATCACCATGTCCGCCCCGTCGCGTGGTCCGGACAACGTCAAATGGAACCGGAAGTCCTCGAACACAAAGGGATACCCCCAAAGGTCCAGGTTGGTCCGCTGACGGCCGGTCAGACGCTCGGGCCGACGCCTGGCGACTTCTCTATCGTTCAAAGGCGCGCGGAACCGGTCAAAGGTCCGTACAACCTCGGCGCTCAGCGCAGCCAGCCCCGTCGTATCGCCGGTTGGCAGAAGCGCCAGAAACCGACCCAAGCCGCGCACTTCCAATCCATCGAGCACAACCGGGGCGGTTGCCGCACAGAACGCCTGCAGGGCGTTCGACAATCCTTCGACCGTTGTACCCTGCGCAAGTCGAAACGGTGGCTTCAAAGTGCCGTGAAATCCGTATTTTCTGGGCGTTGCAGTGACCTGCGCCATATCAACCCCGTAAAACCGAGGTTGCGCAGTTGCAACCGCGTTTTGGGCGTCCCAACCGAGCCACGCTGCGGACAGTCTGGCCAAAGCGGTATCGGCCGCCGGCGCATAGAATACCGCGTATCTGGTGTATTCGTTCATTCCCGTCCTTTCGCAGGCCAATGTCACGGATTGGCAACAACCCACCTCTTTGCCCGAGAATTATCCTCATGACCATCCTCGCCAATGCGCGGCTTGTGCTGCCCTCAGAAGTCATCGTCGGTTCTGTTGCGCTGAAGGCGGGAAAAATTGCCGGGATAGATCAAGGCTCAACCGTCCCTACCGGTGCAATCGATTGCGACGGAGACTTCCTTTGCCCCGGTCTGATTGAATTGCACACCGACAACCTTGAGCGCCATATGTACCCGCGACCTCGCGTTGAGTGGCCGCATGATGCCGCTATCGTCGCACATGATGCCGAGCTGGCAAGCGTTGGGATCACCACCGTATTCGACGCCCTGCGCATTGGTTCAATCCTGTCTAATGAGAAAGTGCGCTATGTACAGTACGCCCGCAACATGGCATCGGAAATCCTTGCGAACCGCGCGCGCGGGGCGCTTCGCATCAGTCACTTCCTGCATCTGCGGGCCGAGATCTGTTCGGAGACCCTGCTTGAGGAACTGGCGGAATTCCATCCCGAGGATCGCGTCGGCATCGTCTCACTGATGGACCACACCCCGGGCCAACGGCAATTCACCGACATCTCCAAACATCGGCAGTATGTGATGGGGAAGTATATGAATTCCGAGGCGGAGTATGAGAAATACCTTGAGTGGTTGCGCGCATTGCAGGCCCGTGTCGGCGCCACGCACGAAGCCGCAGCAGTTGCCCGGGGAAAGCAACTGGGCGCAATACTTGCCAGTCACGACGACACCACCGAGGCACATGTGAACACATCTGCCAGCCATGGTGTTGTCCTGGCCGAGTTCCCAACCTCGATCGAGGCCGCGCGCGCCAGCCATCACAGCGGTATTGCGGTGATGATGGGCGCCCCAAACCTCATACGCGGTGGTTCGCATTCCGGAAACGTCGCCGCCGAGGAATTGGCGGACGCCGGGCTTCTTGATATTCTCAGTTCCGACTATGTGCCCGCGTCGCTACTGACTGCCGCGCTACGTCTTGGGGAACGTCTGGGCGATCTTAGCCGGGGGCTGGCGGCAGTGACACGGGCGCCGGCGCGGGCCGTTGGGCTGTCCGACCGCGGTATTCTTGAGGGCGGTGCGCGGGCCGACCTTCTGCGGTTCAGAACGGTTGGTGGGGTTCCCGTGACGCGCGGCCTCTGGGTTCAAGGTAACCGCGTCGCCTGAGCGCACTAATGTCCAATGCGCTTGCGCGGCGGACCGGCTGCTTCTAGATAATCTTATCAAATTACATTCGAGCGGATGATATGGCCGGACCGACATCGACCGAGGCGTCACCCGACAGCCGTCGTAAGTCAAAGGACATGGGTGCCTTTAGGGGTTTGATCCCGTTTCTGTGGCCATACCGGGGCCTGATGATCTTGGCCACGCTCGCCTTGGTCATAACCGCCAGTCTTTCCCTCATACTGCCGCTCGCGGTGCGACGTGTGATCGATGAGTTCCAGGGCGGTGACGTGATGCTTATGGACGCTTATTTTGCGGCAGCTGTAATGATTGCGGCCCTTCTGGCGTTGGGCACAGCAGTGCGTTTCTATCTGGTCAGCCGTCTGGGCGAGCGTGTGGTCGCAGACATTCGCATTGCAGTGTATCGCCGTGTTATCAGCATGAGCCCGGTGTTTTACGAACGCATCATGACCGGAGAGGTGCTTTCACGGCTGACAACCGACACAACCCTGATCCAGTCGGTGGTGGGATCGTCCGTGTCGATCGCATTGCGTACACTGCTGACCTTTGTCGGCGGCTTGATCTTCATGTTGATCACCTCGCTCAAGCTGGCAGGCCTGGTGCTTCTGGTTGTTCCTGTGGTTATCCTGCCGATTATTGTTCTAGGGCGGCGCTTGAGGGTGCTGAGCCGCGAGAGCCAGGACCGCATTGCCGACAGCTCCGGGCAGGCGTCCGAGACTTTGCTGGCAGCGCAAACAGTACAGGCCTACACCCACGAGGTGACGAGCCGGGACCAGTTCGACAGCCTTACGGAACGGGCGTTTCAGGCCGCGCGCAAACGCATCATCACCCGCTCGCAAATGACGGCGATCGTGATCTTTTGCATCTTCACCGGCGTGGTCGGCGTCCTTTGGATCGGCGCCCGCGACGTCCGGGCCGAGGTCATGACCGCCGGCGAGCTTGTTCAGTTTGTGATCTACGCGATGATGGTGGCCGGCGCCGTGGCAGCCCTTTCCGAAGTTTGGGGAGAGCTGCAGCGCGCGGCGGGGGCAACAGAACGACTGGTCGAATTGCTGAACCTGCGCGATGATATCGAGGATCCGGCAAAGCCAAAGAACCTGACCGCGCCGGTGCACGGCCAGATTTCCTTTGACGCTGTCAGGTTCCACTATCCGGCCCGGCCCGGCATTGCCGCTCTGGACGGGGTTAGCCTGACCGTTGAACCGGGCGAAACGGTCGCGCTTGTCGGGCCCTCCGGGGCGGGCAAAAGCACGATGTTCCAACTGCTCATGCGGTTTTTCGACCCCGACAGCGGCGAGGTTCGGCTGGACGGTATGCCGATCCGCGATGTCGCACGCACGCACCTTCGCGAACAGTTCGCGCTTGTCCCGCAGGAACCCGTGATCTTTGCCGCCTCGGCACGCGAGAACATTCGCTTTGGCCGCCCCGACGCATCAGACGCTGAGGTCGAAGCCGCCGCCAAGGCCGCCGCCGCGGATGAATTCCTCGCTGCACTTCCCGACGGATACGGCACATATGTCGGGGAGCGGGGAGTGATGCTCTCGGGTGGGCAGAAACAGCGGATTGCTATCGCCCGCGCGATCCTGCGCGATGCGCCGGTTCTGCTGCTGGACGAAGCGACGTCAGCACTGGACGCCGAAAGTGAACGACTTGTCCAGCAGGCGGTGGAGCGGCTGTCCGCAGACCGTACCACGATGATCGTGGCGCATCGGCTGGCGACCGTAAAAAAGGCTGACCGGATTATCGTGTTTGAGGGCGGCAGGATCGTCGCGGAGGGCACACATGAGGGTCTGGTGGCCCAGGGCGGTCTTTATGCGCGTCTGGCACGCTTGCAATTCACCGCAGATGTTGCTGCATAGCGCCTTAATGCGCTTCGCACTTTACATCGTCACGCAAAGCGCTGCCACTTTCCAATGCGCGCACAAGCCATACGTTGCATCGTGATTAAACAAGTGGTCGAAGCTTTATAGAATGACGTAGCGACACCGTGTTGCAGAATGATGTGGTTTTGGTCGATCTCTTACCCGCAACCTTGTAGGGTGTTTCATTAAACGCCGTAAACGCGGCACAGACGGGTCAAAATCCGCAGTAACGGGAGGATACATGGTCGAAACCATCGCGACCCTTGAAGACAAGCAAGCATTTGAATCGGCGATGCCGATCAGTGAGCGGTGGTCGCCGCGCACCGTTTACGACCTTTTGACACGGACGGTTCAGCGATCGGGGGATCGGCCTGCGCTGAGTTTTCAGATCAAATCCGGCCCCAAGGACAAGGTCGAAACTCTGACCTGGTCCGAGTTGCGCGGGCGCGTCACGCAGTCCGCCAATCTGTTCCGGAAGCTGGGTGTGGGTCCGCAGGATGTGGTGGCCTTTGTCCTGCCGAACTGCAACGATACGGCGGTAACCCTTTTGGGCGGTGTCACCGCCGGGATCGTATGTCCGATCAACCCGTTGCTGGATACCGAACAGATCGGAGACATCCTGCGCGAGACCGGGGCCAAGGTCCTGGTTACACTCGCACCATTCCCGAAAACGGATGTGAATGCAAAGGCGGTCCAGGCCGCCGCGAATGCGCCGTCCGTGACAACGATCCTGCAGGTGGACCTGAAACGATACTTGGCACCGCCGGTCAGTTGGCTGATCCCCCTGTTGCGGCCCAAGGCAACTCAAGCCGGGACTGCAAAGGTCATGGATTTCAATGCAGCCATCGCCGCCGAGCCTGCCGATGCGCTCACCTTTGAACAGGACCAGGACGATCCGATTTGCGCCTATTTTCATACCGGGGGCACGACCGGACTGCCCAAGGTAGCGCGGCATAGGCACTCGGGGATCATCTACAACGGATGGTGCGGTGACACCTATATCTTCACGGATCAGGACGTGTTGCTGTGCCCACTTCCCCTGTTTCACTGTCTGGCCGCCTACCCCGTTCTCATGAGCTGCATATTTTCGGGTGCCCAGTTTGTCATGGTGACGCCAGCGGGCTACCGCGGTGATGGCGTTTACGAGAATTTCTGGAAGCTTATCGAACGCTTTGGCGTCACGTTCATGATTACCGTCCCCACGGCGGCAGCGGCGCTGATGCAACGGCCGGTTGACGCGGATGTTTCGAGTTTGCGGTACGCCATATCCGGATCTGCCCCACTTCCCGCTGAATTGTACCGGCGGTTCGAGAAGGCGACCGGCCTGACCATGCTGGAGGGCTACGGGATGACCGAGGCGACCTGCCTTGTGTCGATCAACCCGCCCGCGGGCGAGCGCAAGATTGGATCGGTCGGTTTCCCGTTTCCCTACACCGAGGTCAAGATCCTCGATTGCGCCGCCGATGGTACTGTGAAGTCCGAGCGCGGCGTGGATGAGATCGGCGAGATCTGCGTATTGAATCCTGGCGTGGTGGTGGGCGAGACCTATACCGAGACCGATAAAAATCGCGGTCTGTTCACCGAGGATGGCTACCTGCGCACGGGCGACCTTGGACGGTTGGACGCAGACGGATATCTGTGGATTACCGGGCGCGCAAAAGACCTGATCATCCGTGGCGGACACAATATTGACCCCGCAGTGATCGAAGATGCCCTGATGGCGCACCCCGAGGTCGCCTTCGCCGGCGCAATTGGACAGCCCGATTCACATTCCGGCGAAGTTCCGGCGGTCTATGTGGAACTGCGTGAAGGGGCAGATGTCAGCCTGGATTCGCTGCAAACCCATGCCGATGCCAACATTGGCGAGCGGGCGGCGCATCCAAAGCACATAGAAATCGTGCCCGAGATGCCAAAGACCGCTGTGGGCAAAGTCTTCAAACCGGATCTACGGCGGATGGCCATTACGCGCGTCTACAACCATGCGCTGGAGAGCAATGATGTTCCCGCCAGCGTTTCGCATGTGGTTGAGGATAAGAAACGCGGGCTGGTTGCCTATCTTGCCAAAAATGGGGAGGCCGCGACGGACGAAGCCGTAAACAACGCGCTGGGAACGATGGCCCGGCCGTGGCAATGGGCAGAATGACCTGTCAGGGTGTCGCGAGGGCGCACCCTGGCGGCCGTTAGTCGTCAGGAAGGTTAGGGCTTGTCGTCCATGGCAGACACCGCGGCCGCATCCAAGTTCAGGCTTTGGGTCTCTTTCACCAACAGAATACGTGTGTCGGCCAGGGCTTCAGATGCCTCGCTATAACCCTCAACGCGGCAATATACCTCTAGCGCTTCAAGAATACTTTTGAGCTCTGACAAATTATCTGGCGTATACATAAGTTCCCCATTCACCCAGTCCAAAGCGGACCGATTCTTCCCCTGAGGACCGCTTATAGTCCAGATGTTCGATAGGCCAAAGACAAAGGTTGATGGAACGTAAACAATTGAATGTGAACCAGTTAATTCTGCTAGGATATTCATCAGCGCCCTGTGCAAGCACGATGTGGGCCTACCCCGACGGCCGCCCAGCCGTCCTGCCATGACACGCCCGGACCCAACTTTCGGGCAAATACATTGCCTTTGCACACCTCGATGTATGTCACCATATGAAACAGCCACCTGGGGCTCAGTTGCGGATAGGGGCGAAATTCCGCGCTAACGAAATCTGGGGGTTTCTGCCCCCCTTGAAGTTGCCGGATAATCCGTTTGGCAAGCCTTTGATCTACCTGGGAGCGTTTTTGGCCAGAGCCAGTCGGGTCGAGCCTGCAGAACCACCTGTACGCCAGTTTGACATGCACCTCTTCGCAATGGCGACCCCCGGAGCTGATGCCATGGCCGTAACCCGGCAACAGCATCCGGATCATCAACTCAGCGTCAATCGAAGGACGACCATGCGAGCTGTAAAACGGTGCCAAAAGCGGTCGAACGCCGGACAGGTCAAGGAACAGATCAATGCCGCGCAAAGGATGATCGCCCGGCACAAACTCTTCAATCGAGACCTGATAAAACAGCGCGCCTTGCGCCACCTGCCTTGGTCCCATCATCGCCTCACCTTCACCGCCAAAACGCGTGAATCAGCGAGACACCAACCAATCAACGGACTTTTTCAACACTATCCGGACGAGCCGTCATTTCCCTTCCCCATCTGAAAGACCGATTTACATGCATCGCTACTAGCAACGCAGACCCGCGCGAAGAGCCACAAATGCGCCAAAATCTTCGGGCAACGAGCAAAGGGACAACGCAAAGAGGAAGCAGATGGGAGCCTGGAGCGCGGGCAGTTTCGGCAACGACGATGCCCTAGATTATGTTGACGGCCTGTCGGGTTTCGACGCAGTGATTGAGACAGTGGCTACCTTCCGGGCCCAGCCAGTGGGGTTGGAGGCCGGCGAGGCATGCGTGGCGCTCGCGGCTTGTGACTTGCTGGCGGCGGGGTTGGGGCGACCCTCTGCGGACCTGCCGGAATTGCCGGAAATCAAATTGCATGCGGTTTCTGAAGACACGTTGGACCAGGCCAAGGCCTTGGTGGAGCATGTGCGCACCAATTCCGAGTTGGCAGAGTTATGGGAGGATGAAGCGCAGGAGTGGAACGATGAACTCGATGCGCTTTTGATCCGCCTGACCCCTTCGGCTCCCTATACCCCGCCCGAGCCGAAACGGGACTTGCCCAGCGACTTCATCGGGCATTGCTATGTATGCTACGGGGCAGTGACAGAACGCGATGGACTGGATTTTCAGTATAACGATAGCGGTGGTGGTACGTTGGGTTCGACCCCGCACCGGGCTTGTATTGACGCTAAGCTGGAAGGCCCTGGCCCTCACTGGGCGCCCGACGGCGCGCCTCTACCGGCGACGCGGCGTCAGATGGTGGTGGACATGGGTCATGATCCCGAAGACCTGATGCCGAATGGAGATATGTTGCCAGCGGCGCGGCGTCGTCTGATGCTTGAGGTGGGTTACAAGGAAAGTGACCTCACCGAGGACGGGCACCTTAAATCAAGCGAACCTTAGGGCGCTACAACATGGCGGGTTGAGATGGGTGCGAAGGCTTGGCGAATTCCGGTTTCGGCACTTCGCTGCAATTAGTGCTATGCGCAGACTGAAGCAGTGTGGGCTCTCAACGGTCATCCGACAACATCACTCGGATATTTGAGGCTGTTCAGCAGCGGCAAGGTCGGCTGGGCGGGACAAAACTGCCGTTCGGTGTTTTTAGACAATTGAGTTCAACGTATCAAAGTCGACTTGAAAAACTGTTCTTGAAAGTCGGTCATTTTAGCAATCTCTTCATCGCTAAAATTCTGACCAAAAAGGGCGACGATCAATTTATCTTCGACATCGTCGTATCGATGAATGATCCCGATGCATTCTCCTTCAAAGCTATCCAACGGCTCCAAAACTCCAACTATGTAAGCGTCAATCTCACAACCGTCTGCCGCCATTGTCTCTGCAACAAACCCGTAATTTAGCCCATACTCAATTGATGCGTGTCTGGGATGTTTGCTGCCAAACCGTCGGTCCACGGTCACTCTTAGGTGTCTGCCAATCCATTTACTTGGCTGTTCAGAAGGTCTCTGGCTACGCATCGACATAAATCTACAATATAGCCTTGAGGTTGTCACTTTGGGCTCAAACCGGTCATCCGACGGTTTTGGTTGGGCTCGTCTTAGCCAAGTAGTCCGGCAGTGACTGCAACAGCGGACAAACCGGACTTGTGCAGCTGCGGCTATTGCTGACGCAGCATCGTTTCGCGGTTGCGGCACGCTCACTGCTGCGACGTCACCAATGCGCGAATTTGAAAGTTCGCGAATATCGCTGCGTTCAGCCGGATTGGCGCAACGGATAAGCCATTGCACAGTGCGGCCTGCCACCATTTTCTTTATCGGTCCGACGATTACTGGGACGATGCGGAGCGTGACGGGGTGTTCTTCGGCCATCGCCGGTCGCGCCTTTCCCATGTCGGGCATGACACCCGGATCGGCGCTGGCACGATGATCAAGCCGGAGGTGATCGTTGGCGATGGAGCGGTTATGGCCGCTGGGGCAATGGTGACCAAAGACGTGCCCGCCTACGCGATCGTAGCCGGGACATCGGCGCGTCATCTGAGTTAGCACCAGCCAGAGGACATTGCCGAGCGGCTGATTGCGCTGGCGTGGTGGGATTATTCCCATGAACGTCTGCGCGACGCCCTTCAGGACTTCAGATCGCTGACGGCCGAACCCTCCCGGGATCGCTATGAGACGCCCTAGGCACAACCCGTGTCGCAGCCGAAAACCCGGTGCCCGCCCCGATTTGTCACATGGGGAGCCATCAATCTGTGACAATCGGCGTGAATCTTAACGTACGGCGGAACTCTCAGGGGGCGCGTTTGGGACTCGACAGCCCAGGGCAAGTTGAGCGGTGGCGCAATGTGTATCTCGGTTTCCGGAAGCGCATTGAGCACGGTGAACTGCGGCCCGGAGACACTCTGCCCACTCTTGCGCGTCTTGCCGACCAGCACGGGTTGACGTGCCATGGCGCACGCAAGGTTATGGCGCGGCTTCGCGACGAGGGCCGGGTGGAAAGCTGGCAGGGCGTCGGACACCGGGTGTCGGAGAAACGCATCACCTACCGAATCGACGATCGCCCCCGCTTCAACAAGAACCTTGCTCGGCTAGGACAGCGGGGCGACACGCGGCTTCTGGCCACCCGCTTTATTGGCCTGCCGGCGCGGTTCGCTGACCCCATGGACCTTCGCCCGGGCACGCGGGTTGTTCAGACCGAGGTGCTGAGATTTGTCGAGGGCCGCCCGCTGGTCCTCTCACGAAGCTTCTTTCCGGCCGACCGGTTCGAAGGTATCGAAGTTGCGCTGGCCGAAACGCAAAGCGTGACTAAGGCCCTTGCCACTTTTGGCGTGTCGAACTGCGAGCGGACCCGCACAAGCGTCGAGACGCGGCTGCCCAGTGCGCATGAAGCCCTGCAGCTTGAGATCCCTTCAAATCAGCCCGTTCTTGTCACCACCGGTCGCAATATCGACGGGTCGGGCCTGGTGGTTGAACTGTCCTACTCGGTGTCCCGGGGCGACGCGGTGACCATCGAGATCTGAGACGGCGATTTCGCGCGGTCTTGCCCACCCTTCCCGACTATGGTTACGGCGCCCGCTAAAGGGCACCCCTTTCCTGCGCAGGCGTCGGCACGATGGGGTTACTTCGGCAGGCCACGGTCTCAAACATCTTCGGTTTGCGTGAAGGTTTTCTGACAATTCCGGTTCACCCGCCGGGCCGTCTTTTAGGTGTCATCTTCACGCCTTTAGCATCCGGTCAAGCACTCATGAAGGTCGCCCAATGCTCGACACTTTTGAAGCCGCAGGCCAGTTCTGGCGCGGCAATGTCCACGGCCATTCGACGAATTCAGACGGTCGCCTGTCGCCCGAGGAGGCCTGCGCCGCCTACCGCGAGCAAGGCTACGATTTCGTCTGCTTGTCGGACCATTTCCGGCCGAAGTTCAACTTTCCGGTCTCGGACACGCGGGGGTACCGGGCCAATGGGTTCACGACCATTCTGGGGGCCGAGGTACATGCGCCGGTCACGACCCGCGGGGTTGAGTGGCACATCCTGGCCGTTGGCCTGCCCGCAGATTTCCCTGCGACCCGGGAAACAGAAACGGGCGTCGAACTGGCCCGGCGCTGTGCAAATGCAGGGGCCTTCGTCGCGATCGCCCATCCGGCCTGGTACAACCTTGAGTTTGAAGATGCGCTGGCTCTTGAGGCCGCCCATGCGGTCGAGGTCTATAACCATACGTCGGCCGTCCACACATCGCGCGGCGACAGTGCCGCGATGTGGGATGCGCTGCTATCCGCCGGGCGGCGGATCACCGGCATTGCGGTCGACGACAGCCACTGGAAACCGGGCACACCCGATGCCTTCGGCGGCTGGGTCATGGTCAAGGCAGAGGAAAACGACCCGGACGCGCTTCTGGCCGCGCTGAAGGCGGGCCGTTTCTATGCCACGCAAGGTCCCGAGATCAGCGCACTTCGGCGAGTAGACGATAAGATCGTCCTGCGCTGTTCGCCAGCCACGCAGGTCTTCGCCGTCGGACCGGTGGCAACGGCAACCCATGTCACTGGCTCAGCACTCACCCGCGCAACACTCCCGCTCGAAAAATTCGAGGGCTCGTGGTGCCGGGTCGTCGTCCGCGACGCGATGGGCCGTCAGGCCTGGACCAACCCACTTTGGCTCGACTGAAAACAACTAGGAGGGTTTTCCCTTGAGAAACCTGCTTTTAACAACTGCTATTCTGGCGATAGCAGGACCTTTGGCACAGGCTCAGGAGCTGCGCGTAGCACTTTCGACATTCGAAAAGGGCCTCGATCCGCAGGACAATACCGGGAACTCCGGCGCGCCCATGCTCTATCAGATTTTTGATACGCTGATCGAACGCGATAGCTTTTCCACGCCGTTGTCGTTCAAACCCGGTCTTGCCACCGAATGGGCGCAGATCGAACCCACGGTGTGGGAGTTGAAACTACGCAAGGGCGTGGCGTTTCACAACGGAGACATCTTCGACGCACACGATGTCGAGTTCTCGCTTGACCGGATGTACCACAACGAAGACCCGGAGTTTTCCAGCGCATGGAGTCGTTGGCACTACAACTTTAAGGATGTCGAAGTCGTCGATCCGATGACCGTGCGGATCCATACCCTCCGCCCGGAACCCGCATTTCTGACGCTCATCTCCTCACGGTCGGCGGGCATCACATCAAAAGACTACCAAGAAGATGTTGGCTTTGACGCTGCCAAGCTCAACCCCGTCGGCACCGGGCCTTACCAGGTCACTGAGTTCACACCGGGCGAGACGCTTGTTCTTGAGCGCTTTGACGGACATTGGGGCACGCCTGCTGAGCTCGATAAGGTCACGATGTCCTATGTGCCTGAGGTATCCAGCCGTATCACTGGGCTCGTTAACGACGAATTTGACCTGGTCACGAGCATTCCACCGGATCAGGCCAGCGCACTCGACGTCGATGGCGTGACCACACAAGGCGTGACCTGGCCGATGTTCCATGTCTGGCTCATTCACCAGAACGTCGCTCCGACCGACAATCCGCTTGTTCGCAAGGCCCTCCGCCTCTGCACCGACCGCCAGGCCCTGGTCGATGGCCTCTGGAATGGCCTCGCCGGAACACCGACCGCGCACCAGTTCCCGGAGTACGGCGCACCGCTCTACATTGAGGGGCTTGAGCTCATCAAATACGATCCCGAAGAGGGCAAGCGCCTACTTAAGGAGGCCGGATACGACGGCGAAGAGATGGTCGTCTCGCACGCCGGCAACTACTACCTCTACGGTGATCTCGCCGCCCAAGTGATCCAGCAGCAATGGGCGGAATGCGGCTTGAACCTGCGCCTTCAGGAAGAGGACTGGGCGACGTTTCACGGGTCGCAACCCCATGACGCCATCAATTTCCGCACCTGGTCGAACCCCATGTACTACCCCGATCCGATGGGCGCGCTCGACACCCATTGGTCGCCGAAATCCTGGGCGGCGCAGCGCGGTCTCTGGACCCCGTCGCACCCCGAATGGGAGGACGCCTACGAAGCCGCGCGTTTCGAGACGGACCTCACCAAGCGCCGCGCGGCCTACCAGCGCCTGTTGGAAATCGCCGAGGAGGAGTCGGGCTGGCTCCTTCTCTACAAGCCGCATGAACTCTACGCGATGCGTGAGGGCGTGTCCTTCGACATCCCCATCGCTCAACGCCCCTACGTGATCCCGCTCCGCGGCGGCGAAATCACCGTGAACTGATTGATCCCAAACACCTATTCCCGGGCGGCATCACCGCCGGGGGCCCTCGTCCACATCCGTTCCCAAAACTGGAGACATCAAGATGACCCGACTTTTACTCAGCACGGCTCTCGCCCTGACCCTCGCAGTGCCGGTCGCCGCTCAGGAACTCCGCATCGCGGTCTCGACCCACATAACGAACATGGATCCGCAGGACCAGACCGGCAACAATGGCGCCCCGATGCTCTATCAGGTCTATGACACCCTGATAGAGCGCGACAGTTTCTCGAACCCGCTGACCTTCAAGCAGGGCCTTGCCACATCGTGGGAAAAGGTCGAGCCGACGATCTGGGAGCTGACCCTCCGCGAAGGGGTGAAGATGCATGACGGCACGACTTTGAATGCAGATGACGTGGAGTTTTCGCTGAACCGCATGCTCGTGGAACGTGACCCTGAATTCGCCGCCTCCTGGGGCCGGTGGTTCTACAATTTCGAGAAGGTCGAAGTGGTCGACCCTATGACGGTGCGCATCCACACTTTCCGCGAAGACCCGAACTTCGAGACGCTGATTTCGGCCCGTTCGGCTGGTATCGTTTCGAAGGAACACTACGAAGCCCTAGGGTTCGAGGATGCCTCGCTGAACCCCGTCGGCTCTGGCCCGTACCGCGTCACCGAATTTGTCTCGCGCGACAAAGCTGTGATGGAACGTTTTGACGATTACTGGGGCGAGACTGCACCGATTGAGACCCTGACCTTCCAGTATGTCGAGGAGGTCTCCAGCCGCGTGACGGGCCTTGTCAATGGCGAGTTCGACCTTGTCACCAACATCCCTCCCGATCAGGAAGCCGCGATGCAGGGCGACGGGATCAAGACAATGGGTGTGACATGGCCGATGTTCCACGTCTGGATCATTGCGCAGAACAACCCGCCGACCGACAACCCTGACGTCCGGAAAGCCCTGCGCCTGTGTACTGACCGTCAGGCATTGGTTGACGGGCTCTGGGGCGGCAAGGCCCATGTGCCGACGGCGCACCAGTTCGAGGAATATGGCGAGCCTTACTATATCCCTGACCTCAACCTGATCCAGTTCGACCCCGAAGAAGGCAAGCGTCTTCTGGCCGAGGCCGGTTATGACGGCGAGCCGATCCTCGCCCAGTTCCCGCGTTCCTATTACCTATATGGCGATCTCGCCGCCCAGGTGATCCAGCAGCAATGGGCCGAATGCGGCATAAACCTCGAACTACAGGAAGTGGACGAGATCAACTACGACGAGATGAACGTCCGCGCCTGGTCGAACCCGATGTACTACCCTGATCCGATGGGCGCCTTGGACACCCATTGGTCGGACAAATCCTGGGTGTCGAGCCGGGGGCCGCTCTGGTCGCCGACGCATCCTGAATGGGCCGCGACCTATGAAGCCGCCCGCTATGAGACGGACGTGGAAGCGCGTCGTGCGGCCTACCAGAAGCTTCTGGAGCTTTCGGAGATCGAGTCGGGCTGGCTTCTGATGTACGAACCCCACGAAGTCTACGGCATGCGCGAGGGCCTCTCGTTCGAGATCCCCGTCGCTCAGCGCCCCTACGTCCTGCCGTTCCGCGCCGGTGAAGTGACCATCAACGCCAACTTTTGAGCCAACCGCGCCGCCCTGTCACAAGGGCGGCGCATACCCGTGCTAGGACCATCTTGTGTGCCCTGTAGCCTTCATCCCCGGTAGCTGCTGTAAGTGCCAGCGTTCCACCGCTGACCATCCGGTCGGAACAACCCCTCTGTGGGGAAACGGATAGACACCGATGCTGCGCTTCATGTCCATCCGTATCGCCCGTGCCGTCATCACGATGTTCCTTGTGCTGGTGATCGCGTTTGTGACGCTGCGGCTCTCGGGCACACCGTTCGAGTTCATGTATCCCGAAGGGATCACTGCTGAGCATCTTGCCGCATTGGAGGCGAAATACGGCCTGGACCGGCCCTGGATCGTGCAGTTCTGGACCTATCTTGCGGATGTCTTCCAGGGCAATTTCGGACGCTCCCTTTATACCTCCGAGCAGGTGTGGAGTATGTATGCCGACCGAATGCCCTACACGCTTGCCGTGGGAACTCTTGCGCTTCTTCTGGCGATCATCATCGGCATACCGCTGGGTGCACTGGCCGCCCTTTACCGAAGCTCGCCGGGGGCCCGGATGGGCATGGGATTTGCTTTTCTTGGCTATGCGATCCCGCATTTTGTGATCGGGGTCGGGCTCATCCTGTTTTTCGGCTATTACCTTCGGGTTCTGCCGACAACGGGGCTGGCCACCTCGAAACACTACATCCTGCCCGTGATCACCCTTGCGATCCCGATGATCGCGGCCATTGCGCGTTTCATGCGGGCGGCCATGCTGGATGCGATCGGTCATGCCTATGTGAATACAGCCGCTTCGAAAGGCCTCACTGATGGCCAGATCGCGCGCGGTCACATCCTGCGCAACGCGATGATCCCGCTGATCACGGTCCTGGGGCTGGAGATCGCGGGACTCCTAAACGGGTCGATCTTTGTGGAGGCGGTTTTCTCGCTTCCCGGCGTGGGGCGCGTTCTGGTGGATTCGGTGGAAGGCAGGGACTTCCCAGTCCTGCAGTTCGGCCTGATCGCCTACGCCCTGATCGTCGTGCTGGTGAACCTGGTCATCGATCTGGCTTACGTGATCGCCGACCCCCGCATAAGGCTCGACAGCTGATGGCAGATGCTTCGATCAGTGCACCCCGTCGCCTTCGGTTCGACCTGCTGACGCTCTCGACCGCTGGTCTTGTATTGATCGTCGCACTTGGCATTCTGGCTCCTCTCATAGCGCCCCATGACCCCAACGCGACGAACCTTCTTGCGCGCTCGCAACCGCCTGTCTGGATGGATGGCGGCGACTGGACCCATGTCTTCGGGACCGACAACATTGGTCGCGATCTTCTGAGCCGGTGTCTTTACGGGATCCGGACAAGCTTCGGCATCGCGACCCTGGGCCTGATCTTCAGC
This sequence comes from Pseudomonadota bacterium, assembly GCA_039190275.1. Classification (GTDB taxonomy): domain Bacteria; phylum Pseudomonadota; class Alphaproteobacteria; order Rhodobacterales; family Rhodobacteraceae; genus Halovulum. The sequence goes on from JBCCYF010000035.1 coordinate 20,877, forward strand.
GCCTGCCTTGGTGTGGCGCTCGGCCTTCTGTCGGGGCTGGGCGGGCCGTGGGTCGATCGGATCGTGATGACGATCACGGATGTCTTCATCACCCTTCCGAACCTTCTGCTGCTGCTTTGCGGAATTGCGCTTCTCGGAACCGATATCTGGGTTCTCGTCGTCATGATCGGGCTCATTCGATGGGAAGCCTATGCCCGGCTCGTGCGCGGTCAGGTCCTTGCCCTGCGCGCCGAAGGATATGTCGAAGCTTCACGCGCGCTCGGTGGCAGCCGGGTGAGGATTGCGTTTCTGCACATCCTGCCGAATCTCGCCTCGCCGCTCGTGGTCATCCTGACACTGTCGTTCCCGGGCGTTCTGCTGATGGAGGCGGGGCTTTCATTTCTCGGTGTCGGTGTCCAGCCCCCAACGGCGTCTCTGGGCCGGATGATCGGAGACGGTCGCGATTACCTGATCAACGCCTGGTGGATTTCCGGCATGCCCTCCATTGTCATTGTGACGATCACGCTTCTTTTCCAGCTCATTGGCGACGCTCTGCGCGACCGGATCGACGTTCTGACCGATGGCTGATCCGGTTCTCTCCGCGCGCGGCGTTCACGTCCGCTTCGACACACCTTCCGGCGAAGTTCACGCCGTGCGCGGGATCGACCTTGAACTCTTCCCGCGCGAGACGGTGGCCATCGTCGGCGAGAGCGGTGCGGGGAAGTCGGCCCTCGCCAAGGCCGTCCTTCATCTGCATCAGGTGCCGTTCACCCCGAACAGAACGCATATTGACGGTATGATCGCACTCAAAGCGCCGTTTGAAGCCACGCTGTCCGACGCCCAAATGGACGTTATCCGCAGGGCCCGTGCACAAGCTGTCGGCATGATCTTTCAGGACGCCCTGTCCGCGCTGAACCCTGTGCAGCGCATCGGGCCCCAGATCGCCGAGGCGCTGCGCCAGGCCGAACCCGATACCACGGCCGAAACAATCGCGGCGACGGTGCTTGATATTGTGCAGGCCATTGGTCTGCCAGCCCCGAAAGAGACCATCCACGCCTATCCGCACCAATTATCGGGCGGGCAGTGCCAGCGGGTTGTCATTGCCATTGCCGCGGTACGTCACCCGGTGGCGCTTATCGCCGACGAGCCTACCACGGCCCTCGACGTCACGGTGCAGGCGCAGATCCTGAAGCTTCTGAAATCGCTTCAGGAACTGCGCGGGATGGCCATGCTCTTTATCACCCATGATCTTGGCGTTGTCGCCGACATCGCGGACCGCGTCATCGTGATGCGGGAGGGCGAAGTGGTCGAAGCCGGGCGCACGGGGGACGTTTTTGCGCACCCGCAACACCCCTACACGCGAACGCTTCTGGCCAGCCGGCCGGGCTCCAGGAGGCCGGGTTGGGTCGCCTCCCCCGTTGCAAACGGCGGCCCGACCGAGACGAAGGCCCCGGCGATGATCGAGGCGAAGGCCGTGTCGTTCGTATACGGCGGCGGTCTTTTTGAACGCAGAAGGACCAGCTTCGCGCTCGATGATGCGTCGCTGCGCGTCGATATCGGCGAAGTCCATGGCATCGTTGGAGAATCGGGCTCGGGGAAGTCAACCTTGGGCCGTCTGCTCCTTGGGTTTCTGGAACCCCGTGCCGGGACCATCGAATTGTGCGGTGAGACGCCCCATGCCGTCAGGGGAAAGGCGCGACGGGCCTTCCGACGGAACGTTCAGGTGATCTATCAGGACAGCGCAACCGCCCTGAACCCTCGGATGACTCTGGGGCGCTCGGCGGCAGAGGGCTTGGAAATTCACGGACAAAGCGCTGCGGAAGTCCGAAAGGAGGTGCGGCGCCTGTTCGACCTCGTACGTCTGCCCGAGGCACTTCTCTACCGCTTCCCGCACGAGGTCTCGGGCGGTCAGCGTCAGCGTGTCTGTATTGCCCGCGCCCTGGCGACGAAGCCGAAGGTCCTGATCGCCGACGAACCCGTCACGGCCCTCGATGTCTCGGTCCAGGCCCGCATCCTTGAGCTTTTTGCCGAACTTCAGTCCGATCTTGGCCTTACGATGCTTTTTATCTCGCACGACCTTGGCGTCATTCGGGAGTTGTGCAGCCGCGTGTCGGTCATGCACCAGGGCCGCGTGGTCGAAGTCGGCCCCACCGAGCAGGTGCTTGGAAATCCTGAGACCGACTACACCCGCACGCTCGTCTCAAGCCTGCCGACCCGGGCCTGGGCCTAGCCACATCCCCAAAACCAATCAAGGAAATCCTATGCTTCCCATTCTCGGTGCCGCCCTTCTTCCCGAGGAGCTTGTCACCCATCACAACTGGCTTCGCGAGAAGCCCCGCGATCTCGAAATTCAGGGCTTTCACGGCGCAGAGGTCTTGGGTGCAGATGTCAAGGCCATGGCCGAGGACGTCCGTCCGCTGCTTGACGGAGTGGAAGGCCGGATTGGCATCCACGGTCCCTTCCGGGGGTTCCCACTCGACACCGAGGACCCCGAAATCCGCGAGGTCGTGCATCGCCGTCTCGATCAGGGGCTTGATGCCTGCGGCTGGCTGGGCGCCACGCAGATGGTCGTCCACAGTCCGGTGAAAAGCTGGCATTACGAGAACCTCGACAATGTTGACGACGGTTGGGAGGGATTTCAGCACCGCGTCGATCTCGCCCTCCGCCCGGCCATCGCACGCGCTGAGGATATGGGCATCGAACTGGTCATCGAGAACATCGAGGATCGGGACCCCGCGGCCCGCGTGCGGCTGGTCGAGAGCTTTGCGTCGCCGGCCCTGAAAGTGTCTATCGACACCGGCCACGCCGCCTACGCCCATGGCATCGGAAACGCCCCCGCTGTGGATCGCTATGTCCGGGCGGCTGGTAACCTTTTGGCCCATATGCATGTGCAGGACACCGACCACTTCGCCGACCGGCACTGGCCCGTCGGTGAAGGAAATTTGCCGTGGATGTCGATCTTTGCGGAACTGGCCAAGCTAACGTCGAACCCGCGTCTGATCATCGAGATCAAGGACAAAACTGCGGTACAGCGGTCGGCGGCTTGGCTCGCTGAGCGCGGCCTCGCACAATAAGGCCGGGTGGACCGAAACCGGGCGGATCTGACACCGCCCGGTTCTCGACGGCCGGGTTATTCGCCGTAAGTGATTTGACCTGCCCTGAGCGGCAAGGTGAAGGGACGCAGTGCGACCGGGATCTCAAAGTCGATATCTGCACGCACCGCATAGGAGTCTGCAGGCTGATAAAGCGGGATTACGGGCGCCTGCTCGGCCAGGATTTCGTGCATCCCGGCATAGGCCGTCTTGCGCTCTTCGATGGTCGTTCCGAAACGGGCCGTCTCATAGAGCTCGAGCCACCGCGGATCGGCTTCGGCGTCGAAGTACCCCCGGGCAACCGCCCAGCCGGATTCGGACAAGGCGTTGTCCATGACACCCATGATATCGCCATAGAGCATCGGGATCGACCAGTTCCGGATCATCGTGTCGGGATCGGTTTCGACTGTCAGCCCTCCGACCGGAACCTGGACGAGTTCGACGCTGACGCCTATCTTTTCCCACATCTCGGCGATCGCCTCGGACGCCAGACCGCCATAGAGGTAGTAGTTCGGATAGATCACGACTTCCACGGGTGTGCCGTCATAGTCGGACTCCGCCAGCAACGCGCGCGCCTTGTCCGGATCGTATTTGAAGATATCGAGGTTGGGATTGAAGGTCGCGCCGACCTCTTCGTACTGGAACCCGCGCGGGGCTTTACCCTGGCCCCCGAACAGCCCCTGGACGAGCCCGTCGTAATCGATGGCCGCTGTCAGTGCCTGACGCAGCTTGACGTCCTGGGTAACCGGATGTGAGTCGTTGAACAGGTAGACATGGTACATCGGGTAGGTGACCTCGACGCGCTTCAGCGCCTCTTCGCCGTCGATCAGCGCATACTGGTCGGGCGGGATTTCCGAAGCGATGTCGATTTCACCGTTCACCAGTGCTGTGATGCGGGTCAGGACCTCTGGGATTCTGACAAAGGTGACCTTGTCGAAGGGGGCGCGCGCGCCGTAGTAGGCTTCAAAGCGTTCCAGCACGACGCGTTCGCCCGGCACGAACTCGACGACCTTGTAGGGCCCCGCACCGATGGGATCGAGACCGTGGCCGTCTTCGTTCCCGTCATTGATCTGGTCGAGGGACCGGATGCCGGCATTCCGGACGGACAAAAGCGTCTCCAGCAAGATGTCGGGGCGCTTTGTGTGGACGCGGACTGTCATTTCGTCGACCACTTCGACGCCTTCGAAATTGTAGAACATCTTGCCGTGCGGGTTGCGGTACCGCGGGCTGTCGAGGTTGATGATCGGATTAAGCGAGGCCTCGACGTCGTAGGCATCGAGTGTGTCGCCATTGTGGAAAGTCACGCCCTCGCGCAGCTTGAGCTCCATGGTCGTGTCATCGATCATCGTCCACTCGGTCGCCAGACCCGGAGTGAACACGCCGTGATTGAACGGATCCCGCTCGATCAGCGTCTCATGAATGGCATAAAAGACAGGTGCGGCCGCATTCGCCGTCTCTCTGCGATTGTCGAGCCCCTTCCGGATGGAGGCGACACCAATTGTGACCTCCTCAGCCCAGGCCGGGGCGGCAGCGGGAACCGCAACAGCCATCGCAAGGGCTGCAAGCGTAAGTCTTTTCATGGTCTCACTCCTTTTGTTGAGGAGAGGACGACATCGGTCACCCGTCCTCTCCTTCACCGAGCGTTGCGAGGGATCATGAAGCCTTCGTGATACCGCCCGCCAATCCCCCGGCTTTCGTGAAACCTTCACGCAAAGTCGCTGATTATGCGGGAACCACCGCGGTATTGGCCGGGGAGCAAAGATTTCAAAACGGCAGGACAGTCTTCGCGACCGCTTTGCGCTGGTGCCGTGTGATCATCAACATGGGCTTATCAGGCCGGGGCGTCAGAACCATCAACGCCGCTGCACCCGGCCTCGACCCTTTGTCTATGGCCACTTGTATCTGAACAGACAACTCCAACGTTCAGAAGTTGTGCCGATCCGGCGACAGCTGTTTGCGCCCACAAATCGCGTGTAACTCCAATTGGATTGACGGTGTCTGCAATCACATCAAAGCCAACCGAGAGGTTGTCCTTCGCGATAGCGGCAATCGCCGGGTATCCGCAATTGACCCCACCTGGCTCCCGAGGGCGCCCAGTCCGGGCGTGGTAGCGGCCGCGCGGTGTGGCTTCCTGGATTTGCCTCACCGGCTGAAGGGATCCATTCGGTGCGCCACACCCTCTTGCATCCCATTGTATCCGGGCGCATACAGCGGTATGAGCGCCGACACTTCTCCAGAATTATCCCAAGGCGAAGCTGCCTACGAGCAGCTTTATGCCGCGATCCAGAGCGGCACCTACCGCCCCGGAGATCGGCTGCGTGAGGTCGAGGTGGCAGCACATCTCGCCTTGAGCCGGACACCGGTGCGCGAGGCGTTGCGCAAGCTGGAAAGCGACGGCATCGTCGAGCACCGGCCACGGATCGGAGCCGTGGTTCGCAGGCTGGGCCACAGCGAAGTGGTGGAGCTGTATGAGATGCGGGAGGTGCAGGAGCGAACGGCGGCCGAAATGGCTGCCAAGCACGCGGCGCAGGCCGAAGCTGACGCGCTGTCCGACCTGAACGAAGCCCTTCTTGCAGCTCCGTCAAAAGATGCGGCGCACATTAACCGCCAATTTCATCGCGGTATCTATCTGGCAGCGCGCAACCGCTTCTTGCTGGAAACGGCACGGGCCCTGGACAACGCGCTTATGCTGCTGGGCCCGACCACGTTGGAAGACGAAGCGCGTATCAGCACAGTACACAAACAACATCAGGCCATTATCGAGGCTATCCGCACAGGCGATGCGGCGGCCGCCGGGACCGCGGCGGTCGCACATTTGCAAACTTCGCTCAGGTTTCGCCTTGGGGTTATGCGGGGATGAAGCAACTGCCGTATATCTCGGCGTTCATCGTTGCCGCGGCCGGGGCAGCCTCGTTCCGCGCCCTTGAGATCCCGTTGCCATTTCTTTTGGGGCCCCTCTGCGCCTGTCTGATCGCCGCACTCATCGGAATTCCGATGCGCGGGATCGCGCTGCTGAATGAAAGCATGCGGACCATTTTGGGCGTCGCTGTTGGGGCGTCCTTTACGTCGGCCGTACTGATATCGATGGTGGGCATGTGGCCAACCCTTGCGCTCGTACCGGTCATGGTCCTGACCATCGGTGCCGTGGGGGTGCCATATTTCCGCAAGCTGTGGGGGTTCGATCTGCCCACCAGCTACTACGCCGCAATGCCCGGTGGCCTGCAGGACATGCTGGTATTTGGTGAGGAGGCTGGCGGCAATGTCCGCAGCCTGTCGCTTATCCACGCCACCCGCGTGCTGGTCATCGTGATGGTATTGCCGTTTGTGCTGCAACAGATATGGGACGCCAATCTTGAGAATGCGCCAGGCGACCCTATCAAAGGGATAGCCTTAACCCAAATTGCGCTGATGGTGTTCTGCGGTCTCGCGGGCTGGCGCGTGGCAAAGGCGATAGGGATGTTTGGGGCGTCTATCCTGGGGCCGCTCCTTCTGACGGCAGCGCTCACCCTAACTGGTTTCCTGCATCACCGCCCCCCGGCTGAGGCGATCTGGCTGGCCCAGTTTTTCATTGGCATGACTGTGGGCGTCAAATACGCCGGTATCACAATGACCGAGGTACGGCGCGATCTGGTCGCCGGTATGGGCTTTTGCGGAATACTGATCGTTCTCACGCTGGTCTTTACCGAAGTCATCTATGCCACCGGCCTTGCACCGCCCCTTGAGACCGTGCTTGCCTTTGCGCCCGGCGGTCAGGCCGAGCTGACCGTACTTGCGCTGATTGTCGGCGCCGATGTCGCCTTCGTCGCGGCGCATCACGTTCTGCGTATATTTATCGTGATCCTCGGGGCACCGCTGATCGCACGGTGGTTGGATACGGACTAGAGCCGCCGACCATCCCCGGGTGAAAACATATGAACCGCATCCGGCTCCACATCCAGATAGATCTGGCCTTCAGGCAGCACCACCTCGTTCGCCGCATTTACAACGAAACTATGGCCGTCCAGATTTCCATGCAGCAGGCGGCTGGCACCAAGTTCCTCGATCAGGTTCAGTTCAAATGGCAGGGCATGCCCGGTTTGTTCTGACAGGATGCCAACCTTCTCCGGTCGGACACCGATCTGAACGTCGCCCGCAGATCCGGCCTTGGTGTTCACCATAATCGGCACTGTTCCCCCGATCTGCGCGGTGCCGTTGCCGTTGTAGGTCGCGGGCAGCAAGTTCATCGGCGGCGCACCCATGAAGCTCGCCACAAAGGTCGACGCGGGCTGGTTATAGATCTCGGACGGTGTCCCGATCTGCTCAATCCGACCGGCGTTCAGAACCACGATACGGTCGGCCATGGTCATCGCTTCGACCTGATCATGCGTCACATACATGGCCGTGACACCGATACGGCGCTGCAAGGCCCGAATCTCGATCCGCATCTGATTGCGCAGTTTTGCATCCAGGTTGCTCAGCGGCTCGTCAAACAGGAACAACTCGGGCGAACGAACGATCGCCCGGCCCATCGCGACACGTTGACGTTGTCCGCCCGACAATTGACTGGGCCTCCGGTCCAGATACTCGGTCAGGTTCAACATCGACGCGGCCTCGGCCACTTTGTCTGCAATCTCGGACTTGGGCAGCCCGCGGTTTTTCAGCCCATAGCCCATGTTCTTGGCGACCGTCATATGCGGGTACAGGGCGTAGTTCTGAAACACCATGGCAATATCGCGATCCGCGGGATCGACATCATTCACCACCCGGTCACCGATCATCAGCGTTCCGTCCGTCACCTCTTCAAGCCCGGCGACCATGCGCAACAGGGTCGACTTGCCACAGCCTGATGGTCCGACCAAAACGATCAGTTCGCCATGCGCTATCTCGAAGCTACATGGTTGCACAGCCTCAGCCCCGTTGGGATAGGTCTTGCGAAGGTTTTGAAGGCTGACGTTTGCCATTGGCTTCCCCTACTTGTCGGACTCGGTCAGGCCCTTGACGAACCAGTTCTGGAAAAAGATCACCACGGCCACCGGCGGGATAACGGCCAGAATGGCCAGCATATTGGCGCGGCCGAATTCGGGTATGGTCGCCCCATCCAGGATCTGGGTAATCTGCTTGATGCCGCGCACCAGGGTGAACATTGTCTCCTCGGTGGTGATCATGGTGGGCCAAAGATATTGGTTCCAACCGAACACGAACATGATGATGAACATAGCCGCGATCATGGTTTTGGATAGCGGCACCAGAATGTCGATGAAGAACTTCACCGGACCTGCTCCGTCGATCCGCGCGGCCTCGACCAACTCTTCGGGGACCGAGCGGAAGAACTGCCGGAAAAAGAATGTGGCGGTGGCCGAGGCGACCAGCGGCACGATCAGCCCGGTGTAGGTGTTCACAAGACCCATACTCTGGATCACCTCGTAGGAGGGCAGTATACGGACCTCAAGGGGCAGCAGCAGGGTGGTAAAGATGATCCAGAACGCGAATGTGGCAAACCGCAGCCGAAAGTAGACGATGGCATAGGCCGCCATCATCCCGATGATTATCTTGCCGACTGCAAAGCCGATCCCCAGGATGAATGAGTTCTGCATCATCAGCAATCCGGTCAACTCGCCCGAGAACCCCTTTCCTTCGAACAGCGCCCCTTTGAGGTTATCGTCGAACTGATCGTCGATCGCCAGGTGCAACCCTTTTGTGGCGAGGGTCGAGTCCTCGAGTGTGGTCGACAGGATCAACATAAAGAGCGGCAATGTCAGAAAGAGAGAGCCGATGATCAGCACCGTGTGATCCCCGATAACACTCCACTTAATCCGCTTGCGGCGACGGCGGTCGGGGATGGACAGTGGTGGCTGGCTTGTCGTGATCTCGGCCATCATGCACCTCAGGTGTAGTGTATCCGGCGCTCAAGCAGCCGGAATTGGAAGACGGTGAGCGCCAGTACCAGAACCATCAGGATCACCGATTGGGCCGAGGATCCGCCCAGATCGTTGCCGCGGAACCCATCGACATAAACCTTGTAAACCAGGGTCATCGGGTTGTTGCCGGGCTCGCCTTTGACCAGCGTGTCGATAATGCCAAAGGTATCGAACAGCGCGTAGGTGATGTTGATGATCAGCAGGAAGAACGCGGTGGGCGCCAGCAGCGGAAAGGTAACGTCCCAAAACCGCCCCGTGGCGCTGCGGTTGTCGATCAGGGCCGCTTCCCGCACCGAACGGGGGATGGACTGCAGCCCCGAGAGGAAGAAGATAAAGTTCACCGGGATCTGCTTCCAAACTGCAACGATCACCATCGCGGTGGCTGTGTCGTTGAAATTCACCCCAAGTTTGTAATCCCAGCCAAAAAACTCGAAAAAGTGGGTGATCGGCCCATGCGACTGGTCGAACATCAAGATGCCGATAAATCCCGCAACCGGCGGTGCAACAGCATAGACCCACATAAGAAGTGTGCGATATGTCTTGGCGCCGCGAATGACCTTGTCGGCCTTGACGGCCAAAAGCAGTGCGATCGCCAGGGAAAAGAAGGTCACAAGCGCAGTGTAAACCACCGTAAACCAGGCAACCTTGCGATACTCAACCGAACTGATCAGACCAGTGTAGTTCTCGGCCCCCACATAAGTAGAACCCATGCCGAAGGGATCCTGAAGGTAAAACGAGGATTGGATCGCATAGCCGGCCGGCCAATAGAAAAACACCACGATGATCAGCAGTTGCGGCATCAACAACAGGATCGGCAAATAGGGTTCGGCAAAACCTGCGCGCTTCAAACCTTAAGTCCCCCCGGTTCAGATGTTCGAGCAGTCGAGATCCCGGCGACAACGACGTGCCGCCGGGACCGAAGTCATGATAGCTTAACCTTGCGTTTTTGCGAAACGCTCCAGCAGTTGGTTGGCTTCGGTTTCGATGGTTTCAAAGGCGGTGTCCACGTCTGTCTCACCGGTCAGGATGCGACCGTATTCGCGGTTCATCACATCACGGATCTGAACATAGAACCCCATGCGGTAGCCCTTGGTCCAGTCGCCTGCAGGGAGTTGCAGCTGCTGGATGCCAACTTCGGCGGCGGGCAGCTTGTCGTAATACCCTTCAGCCTTGGCCAGCTCGTAGGCGGCTTCGGTGATCGGCACATAGCCGGTTTCCTTGTGCCACATCAGCTGTACATCGGGCGAGGCCATGTACTCGAAGAACTTGGCGGTCGCTTCGTTCTCTTCGGCAGAGTGGCCGGACATTGCAAACAGCGCAGCGCCGCCGATAAAGGTCTGTGTTGGTTCGGTTGTCACCGCTTCCCAGTAGGGCAGGACAGTCGCCGAAAAGGGGAACTGCGCCTTTTGGGTCAGACCGCCGAAGGAGCCCGAGGAGCCAAGCCACATCGCGACTTCCCCGTTCTCAAAGGGTGCCGCGTTGTCACCCCAACCGGTGCCATACCACTCGAACAGTCCTGCATCCTGCCACTCAGTCAGCGCCGTGAAATGCGCCTTGATGGCCGGGTTATTGACCATGATCTGCGTGTCATTACCGGTGTAGCCATTGTCGTTTGACGCGAACTGAAGGTTGTGGCGCGAGAAGAAGTTCTCGGTAAAGATCCAGGGCAGATGCGACTGGCTAAGCGGGATGTACCCTGCTTCTTTGAGCGCGGGCGCGGTTGTCGATGCGAACTCTTCCCAGGTTTTGGGAGGTGTCACGCCAGCTTTTTCCAGTGCCTCGACGTTGTAGTACATGATCGGCGTCGATGAATTGAACGGCATGCCGATCATCTTGCCATCGCTGTCCGCGTAAAAGTTGCGAACACCCGAGATATAGTCGTTGATATCGAACGGCACGTCGTTTTCGGCCAGCATGTCCTGAACCGGAATAACAGCACCTTCGGCACTGATCACCGTTGCTGCACCTGCATCGAACACCTGCATAACGTTCGGCTGCTCACCGGCCCGAAACGCGGCGATGCCAGCCGTTAGGGTTTCTTCATATGTGCCCTTGAACACGGGCGTGATCTTGTAGTCGGACTGCGACGCGTTGAATTCGGTTGCAATCTTGTTGACCGTCTCACCCAACTGGCCACCCATGGCATGCCACCACTCGATCTCCGTCTGGGACCAAGCGGGCGCGCTGAAAGCGGTCGCAACGGCCAGCACCGAGGCGATCTTAACTACTCTGTTCATTGTGATCTCCCTGAACATATGGGGTTCGAAAACCCCGGTAGCCGGTCTGTTAGACCGCTTTGTGCTCAGATGTGTGACGGTTATGTTTCACTTTTAATACACTCTGCTGACCCCAGGCTGACACTGCGGTTATGATTAAATAGAGAACATATTCGTCTTGGAGGGCGATCTAACTGCCAAAAATATTGGCAAACGAAGGGAATCCAGCCCTAAATCCGCGTTCGTAGTCATCATCGCCAAAGTGAAACACGCTCTCGTAGGAGATCACGTTGTCATACCCGTCCGCCCGCAGGGCGTCTGCCATCGGGGCAAACTGAGAGGCGAGTTGGCCGTGCAACATCTGCCGCGTTTCCAGACGCGCACGGGGCGGGTCGGCGTGAACGTCCTTGATGTGAATATGGCCGATATAGCCGTCCTTTACCTCGGTGTAGCCCTCCGGAAAGCCCTGCTCACCACACCAAAGGTTGTTAGCCGGGTCCCACAATACCTTGAGCACATCCTTGGCCCCGAGGTCATCGATCAAACGGCGGGCCGTGTAGCAGGAATTCACCATTGTCCCGTTCCCGGTTTCGACCACCAGAAGAACGCCGGCGTCCCGCGCGATCTCAACCGCAGGCGCGATCAGGGGCAGGGTTGCGGCCCATGCGCCATTGGCCACGTTCCACTTTTCAGCTCCGTTCGCCCCCCAAAGGATCATCTCCTTTTTTGGCGACATGATCCGGACAGTCTGACACGCGAGCAGATCCGCCATTTCGATCACGCGCTTTAAAGCATCAAGATGTGTCTGGTGCTGTGCATCGAACGGTGTGCACTGCGACACCTGGATCCCCGCGAATATGTGCCGCGACAGGCAGGCAACGGATTTCTCATGCGCCCGCAAAAGGTCCCGCGCCGCCTGCTGTTCCTGCGCGGTCAGATCGCCAACCTCTTTGTCCCCGATGAACTGCAGTTCGGCCCACCCAAGCCCGTGTTCATCCATAACGCTCAGCGCATGGGGCAGATCGCGGCTTATCCCATCGGTGATGACGCCCAGCTTCATCGCTTAAGCCCTACGCCCACGATATCCTCGCTGATCCGCGCAACAACCTGATTGTCACCGTCAGGATAGCGGGCGCGCCCGGCCTCGAACAACTGCATCGCGGTTCCGGCAGTAAACAGGGGTACGCCCAACTCCCGCGCGAAGTCCATCGATATGGTCAGGTCCTTGTGCATGGTATTAATGTGGCTGCCGGTCCCTTCAAAAGCCCGGTCCATCACGTTGCCCACGGCCGCCTTGGTGATCCCGCACCCCGCGGCAGAGGTCGAAAACACATCGTACAACACCTGCCCCGGCACGCCCGCCTTGGCCGCAAGAGCTGTTGCCTCGAATGCGCCGGCAAAGATGGATCCGATCAGGGATTGCAGGCAGGCCTTGACCGTTTGGCCGTCGCCTGCCTCGGTCCCGACTCTGTGGATGGTCGCGCTCACCGCCTCCATCGCGGGGCGCGCGGCGGAGAGTGCGACATCCGGCCCGGACGCCATAAGTGTCAGCGTTCCACCGTCGGCACCGGGGCGGCCGCCGCTCACCGGCGTGTCAATCATCATGATGCCGGATCCGTCCAACCCCGCACCGATTGCCTGCGCTTCCGAGGGTTTGATCGTTGCGGTCAGCAGAATGACGCTTCCCTCTTGCAAAGTATCGCGCAGCCCCCCTTCACCGAGGATAACGGCTTCGGCCTGTGCGCCGTTCATCACCATGACGAACACCGCGTCGGCCACGATACCCACCTCGGCGACCGACGGACAGGCGACACCGCCCGCGGCCACGAAATCAGCGATACGATGGGGGGCCGGATCGAAACCGTGGACGGTGAAACCCGCCTTCAACAGGTTCCTCGCGATGCCCGACCCCATGTCTCCGATGCCGACTATGCCGATGTTATTCATGACCTTACTCCACGCGCTATGTCTTGCTGTCCCTCTCGGCCAACCAAGCATGTGCCTGATCATACTGGAAGCGCCATTTACGCAGGGGACCGGCCATTACATTCAAATAATACATTTCATATCCATATACGGCGCCGCAGGGGTGGTGCCCCTTGGGCACTAGCACAACGTCATGGTTCTGGACCGACATGGTTTGGTCCAGGCTGCCATCCTCGGTATAGACCCGCTGGACCCCAAATCCCTGCGGCGGGTTCAGCCGGTGGTAATAGGTTTCTTCAAGGTACGTTATCCGGGGAAAGTCATCCTCGTCATGCCGATGCGCGGGGTACGAGGACCAGTTTCCCTGTGGGGTGAACACCTCGGTGACAAGCAGGTGATCGGCCACAGGCCGATCCTCCATGGCGATGTTGTTAATAAAGCGCCGGTTGCGTCCGACCCCGCGTTCCTCGGTCTCGATGCCGTCTGGACCCAAAAGGCGCGGTGGGTGGTTCCCCAGTCCCGGCGCGGAACAGACGGCAAGCGTGGTTGCAGTTGTTGCTTTCAGGGCCCAACTGGATCCGGATGGCACATAAAGACAGTGCGGCGGAAGCTGTTCAAACACCGACAGCCGTTCGCCACACTCGCCGTAGCTGCGCCCATCGACGCTAAGCTCCGCCCGGCCCTCGACCAGAACCAGAATGACCTCACGGTTGAGCGTCTGGGCTTCGGCCCGGTCCCCGGGCAGTAACCGATGCAGGTCAAAGCCAACATACGTCCAGCCCGCACTCTGCGGCGAGATGGCGTGCACACATCCCCGCGCGCCGGACGGGCGCCGCTGCAATTCTTGCATCACACAGTGCCGCCGAGGGACCCCTCAAGGGTTGCCAGTTCCTGGCCGCCAGCCATCATGTCCTGCAGTTCTTCTGGCGTGATCTCGCCACGCAGAGCGGTGCCCAGGGTTTTACCGCGATTAAGCACGGTAAACCTGTCCCCGACAGCCAGCGCATGACGGACATTATGTGTGATGAAGACCACCGCAATGCCCTTCTTGCGCACCTTGTCCACCGTCGCCAGAACATTTGATGTCTGTCGCACGCCAAGCGCGGAGGTCGGCTCGTCCAAAATCAGTACCTTCGCGCCGAAATGGACCGCGCGGGCAATGGCGACTGTCTGCCGTTCTCCGCCCGACAGGGTGCCCACCGCCTGATCCGGGCCACGCAGGTTGATGCCCATCTTGGACATCTCTTCCATTGTGACCCGATTGGCATATTCATGGTCAAAGACATTGAACCCGGCAATACGCCGTTGCGGTTCATTTCCCATGAAAAAGTTCCGGCTCACCGACATGAGCGGTATCATCGCCAGGTCCTGATAGACTGTGGCAATCCCCGCAGCGATGGCTTCGCGAGGCCGGTCAAACGACAGGGGTTTGCCCTCGAACAGTATCTCGCCCTTGGTGGGTTTGTGAACGCCGGACATAGTCTTGATAAATGTCGATTTGCCCGCGCCATTGTCGCCCAACAGACAATGGCACTCACCCGGCACGACGTCGACCGATACCCCGGCCAGCGCAATCACCGAACCAAAGTGCTTTTCGATGTTGCGCATTTCGATCAGTGGCTGGGACATATCATCGCTCCCCTGTGATCAGGCGGCGGATATAGGTGTTCAATATGACCGCGAACAGCAGGATAACACCAAGGAAGACCCTGAAAAGGCTGCTTTCCACATTGGCAAAAAACAGGCCTTGCTGCACCACGCCAAATATCAACGCACCAAGCGCCGCACCGATGACCGAGCCATAGCCCCCCGTCAGCAGTGCACCACCGATGACAACGGCAATGATAGCCTCGAACTCCTTGAGCAGCCCGCGGTCCGCCCCGGCCGAACCAAACTCCATCACCTGACAAGTGGCAAAGACGGTTGCGCAGAACGCTGTGAACATGAACATCAGGATCTTGACCCGGTTCACCGGAACGCCCACGTAGCGTGCCGCCTGCGGATCGCCACCGGCTGCGAAGATCCAGTTTCCGAAGCGTGTTTTGGTCAACAGGATATGCCCGAATATAACCAGAGCCAACGCCCAGATGATCAGCATGGGGATACCGTCAACGACCGGTTCGCCCGCGCGAGTGCCACGTTCAAAGACCGCGATAATCCCATTGTCGCCCATCCACTGGAACAGCCCCTGCCCCACTTTACCGCCAAAAATAGCGGCCAGAGGATCGCCTTCAGCCGCATCGCGAATGCCGCCTATGATGGTTTTGCCTTCAATCTCGGTCGGGACATAGATTGTGAATCCACGCAATATGAACAGCGCGGCCAGTGTCACTATAAAGCTCGGCAGCCCGGTCTTCACCACGATAAATCCGTTGAAAGCGCCCAATGCCATACAGATTACAAAGGTCAGGATAATTGACATCCAGGCGGGCCAGCCCAGCACGACCATGAAAACCGCAATCATCATACCGGCAAAGCCGATCATCGAGCCGACGGACAGGTCAAATTCGCCGGCAATCATCAGCAGGCAGGCCCCAACCGCGATGATCATGAACTGCGCCGAGACGACGCCCCAGTTCATCACCCCTTGAATATTGAACATCCCGCTGTCGCCAGCGTACAGAATGAAAAAGGTAAAGACTGTAACCGTGCCGACAATGCCGCCCAGTTCCGGTCTGATCAGCCAGCGACGCAGGGCTGACATTTCTTTGATACGTTCGTCGGATGCGGCCGCACCCTGTGCTGCCTCGGACATCACTCCGGCTCCCTAGATTATTATTGGTCTTTGGTGGAGCGGCCGCGCGGCGGCCGCCCCGGACAGATCAGCGGTATTCACCCGCGAACTGCTCGACCTTCTCTAGGGCATCGGCGGTGACAAAACCCGGGCCGGAGTTGATGTTGTTGCCCGGCAGTACGCCATAGCGGTGGTAGTTGGCCATGATCACCACCGGCAGGTAGGCCTGCAGGAACGGTTGCTGGTCAATGCCCCACACTATGGTGCCATCTTTGATGCCTTTGACGATCTCTTCACCCAGATCGAAGGTACCGAAGTAAATGTCGCCGGCCATGCCGTTTTCCTGCAGTGCGGCGATGGTCGGATCTGCAGAAACCGGACCAAGGGTCAGGATCCCATCGGTTTCGGGGTTGGCCGACAGATAGGCCAGAACCTTGTTTTTGATCTCGGCCGGGTCGGTACCGCTGTCGAGCATCGAGTCACCCAGCTCAACCCCAAGACCATCTGCGAAACCGCGGCAGCGCTCGCCCACCGTGGGCTGCTGGATCGCGTGATTTACACACAGGAAGTCCGTAACACCGTCGCCTTTGGCGCGCAGACCTGCGGCAAGACCCGCGTCATACTCCGGCTGACCTACATACATCAGCGCTCCGATCTCGCGTGCCTGATCGGGGGAGCCGGTGTTCATGATGATGACGTCGACACCGCTGTCCACGGCAGACTGGATCGGACCTTTCAGCACATCGTAATCGGCCAGGGTTGTGATAATGCCGTTCGGTCCGGCAGCGGTCGCCTGTTCGATAATCCGGGCCATATCGGCAATGTCACCGGTGGGTGGGTTCCGGTATTCAACTTCGACACCCATCTGGTCACCCGCCAGCGCGATGCCGTTCTTGATCGTGTTCCACCAGCTATCACTATCCGGGGCATGGCTGACAAGGATGTACTTCTCGCCCTCGGCCGAGGCGGTTGTGGCGATAGCCAAAGGTGCAAGAGCAACACTCGCAGCCAACGCCAATTTTGAAAGTAATCTGTGCATTCGGGTCTCCCTAGATTGAATATCAAGCTGGCGGTCTGTGCCGCCGTGGGTTGAGCTTAACACAGCGCCCTGACTTTGCAACCGGTTGCAAGTATCGCGTCCTCAACTCTTTTATGTTTTCGACAGGGGCCATAGGATACGCTTGGCATAGGGACGAACACGAGGGAGCATGGCGAGTACGCTCAAGGATGTGGCAGAGCGGGCGGGGGTCTCGCGTTCGGCGGTGTCGCGGACATTTACGGAAGGCGCTTCCGTCTCGTCCAAGACACGGGACAAGGTGCTGGCTGCCGCCAAAGATCTGGATTATCAGCCTAATTTTCTGGCCCGCGGCTTGTCGACCAGCAGGACCAAGCTGATCGGGCTGGTGTCAAACAACTTCCATAACCCGGTATTTCTGGAAGTGTTTGATCTGTTCACCCGCAGCCTGCAGGAGCGCGGCTTGCGCCCGTTACTGGTCAATCTGAGCGACGAGACCGACCCAGAACACTCGATCCAAATGCTGCGTCAGTACAGCGTGGACGGGGTGATCGTCGCCTCCTCAACCCTGCCGCCCCGATTCTCGCGTCTGTTTCGCGATGCCGGCCTGCCGGTTGTGCATACCTTTGGGCGATACGCGCCAAAACCTGATGTACACACGGTCGGCATCGACAATGTGGACTGTGGCCGGATGGCGGCGCAGGCGTTGCTTGCCAAGGGTTACCGGCATGTGGGCTATCTTGGCGGACCCGATACGGCGACCTCGGCGGTGGATCGGTTCGAGGGGTTCTGTCAGATCCTCAAGCAACACCCCAAGGTGGACATGGTGCACCGCTATGCCGCGAGCTATTCCTTCGATGCCGGGCGCACGGCGATGCTTCAGGAGTTGTCCAACACACCGGCCGAGGCGTATTTCTGCGCCGATGATGTGCTGTCGATCGGGGCGATGAGCGCGGTTCAGCAGTCCGGTCGCAAGGTGCCCGAGGACATCGGGATTATCGGCTTGAATGACATGGAAATCGCGCGATGGAACAACATTTCGCTGACCACAATCCGCCAACCGATTGACGAGATCGTCAAAGCCTCGGTTGAGCAGGTGGTGGCCATGCTGGATGATCCGGGCCGCCCGGCCAAGGCAACGTTGTTCCCCTGTCACGTGGTGTATCGCAGCACCCTTCGCTAGCGCGCTAAAGGTGACCGCGGCAGTTCACACGGAACCGGGCC
>JBCCYF010000036.1:0-38818 GCA_039190275.1 Pseudomonadota bacterium
CCAGCGCAGTTTGTCCGCCCGCGCGTCCTGTGTCAGCGGACAGTGCGGGACCAAAATGTAATCGACGCCATCGAACCCCCGATCCGTGCCGTAGTACCAGGGGGCCATGCCGTCGTTGCGCGCAAACGGGCCGAACAGATAAAGATGGTCGTACATGTCCGCAACAATAACCCGTTTGCCGACAGCTTCCTCGACCGCGCCCAACTGCTCGACAACTTTCCATGTCCAGCCCATCAATCCGGTATCGAGGGTACAATCCTGCACAGGCTCACCCAGCAGCAGGAACGGTTCTTCGTCTTCATCGTCTTCGCCCGAACTATCCTGGGCAGCGTCGAGCAAACCTTCGGGATCGAACTCGCCTTCAATTGGAACATTGATCCTGGGGGTAAATACCCGGCTGACATCCAGCATGATGTCGTCGCGGGCAAGATCCCTGAACAAAGGCGTGGTTGCCTCCGCGTCCCGAAGCGTATGGCGCATGGTTGAGGTGGCAAGGTTCATCATGCTGGGCGCGTAGAGTACAATGCAAATCAGGGCCAGGATCCGCGACATGCCTTGCGGCGGAACGCCCAAGAACGCTCGTGCCTCGGTTGGCGGCAGGCGCGTGAGCAGCACAATCGCCAGAACGAAAAGCCACTTCGGATCATTGCCCCAGTTCTGATAGGTTATGTAGATGAAACCCGGTGCCAGCAGCAGCATCGCCAAACCTGCCGCACGCATTCGGCTCCGCCGCCAAAACACAATGACCACCAGCAAAAGCGCTGTCATGGTGAATGTCTTCGGACTGGCGACCAGATCGCCCAGTTCGGTGCCCGGGTTGGTGCGGCGGCTTTCGGTTGCCACCACCAGAAGATCCCCGATGTATGCCTGCCAGTAGCCAATGCCGCCATAGGTCAGGGTCGCCCAGCCCATTACGACCAACATGGCCACGAGTGCGACGCCAAACAGGCGCCACCGCCTCTCGGCAAGAATGACGGTCAGCGCAAACGGGATCAAGGCGATCACGAATGTGACTTTGGTCAGAACCAAAATCCCCCCGGACAAACCCAGAAGAACGCCGTCGGCCCAATCGCTGCGCCAGCCGCCCCGCGGCGGTAGCAGCAACATCAACACGATGAAAGAGGCGGGGATCCACGCCCAGCGGTTGTAGTACATCGACGCGCTGATGGCGGGATTGGCACCACCGAAGATCATCGCAAGTCCCAGGACAACCATTCCCAGCCCGTAAAGCAACCGGACGCCGCCCTCCAGCCGGCTCATCCCGACCCACCAAATACCGGGCAACATGATCGCCGTGACCGCCACTTGCGCCAGCAGGAACGAGCGCCCTGGGGGCAACCCTGTCTCCAAAAACCAAGTGATGGGCTGAAAGGCCAAAACACCCAGCGGTGTCAGAAAATCCACATGCGGCACAAGCCCGTCGATCATCCGGTAGGAGATATCAAGGGCCTGTATCAGATCGACCTCGTGCCCCGTAACGCGAAACACATTTGGCCAGAGCATAAGAAAAGACAGCGCAAGAAACGCAATGGCCAGGTAAAGTGCGAAGCGCAGCGGCCGCAAAATCATAGCGTCATCCTATCCGCTGAACCAATTTTTGTGGCAAGTTGACGGGTTTTAGCCTGCACTGCAACGCAGAAAAGCCTTTTTTAGCGAGGAAGGTAGGCCTAGTGTGATCGTGATATCCAAATGCTTGGAGGCCCCCCGATGAACGACATGGCGTCGCACCCTGCGCAGACGAATGCTCCGGTAACACCGGTCCGGCTTGAGGATCTGGGACTCGAGGTTGTTTTGATGCGGGATATCCTGATCAAAACAATGTTCCGGCGCAATTTGACCTCGCGGCTTGAGGTGTCAGACGCGCTGTGCGTCACACCCCCGATCGCGCAGGAACTTATCGATATGGCGCGCGAGATCAATCTGATCGAAACATTGGGTGCCCGCGGCGCTTCGGCAAGCGCGGAACTGCGGTACCAGTTGACCGAAGCTGGTCGGTCGCGCGCCCTCGAAGCGCTCCAGCAGTCCGAATACTATGGGCCACTGCCGGTGCCGATGGAAAGCTATTGGAAACAAACCGCGCGCCAGTCAATTGGCGATGCCGAGATCACGCAGGACCGGCTTGAGGGGTCGATGGGCCATCTGGTTTTGCCCGACGGTATGCTCGACCAGCTGGGGCCGGCTGTGAACTCCGGCCGTTCGGTGTTGCTGTATGGCCCGCCCGGCAACGGGAAATCATCGATCTCCAACGGTATCCGCGACTCCTTGGGCGATAACATCTTCGTGCCTCAGTTTTTGGAGTACGCAGGACAGGTGATCTCGGTCTACGACCCGATTGTTCACACGCTTGCAAAGGTAGACAGCGGAAACGGATCCGGCTTGCGCAAGTCCGGCCCGGACTTTGACCGCAGATACGTCCTGTGTCGTCGCCCAACCGTGATGACCGGTGGTGAACTGACACTCGATATGCTTGACCTTAACTTCAATCAGGTCAGCCGAACCTATCAGGCACCGCTTCAGCTCAAGGCGACAGGCGGTGTGTTTATTGTGGACGACCTTGGACGTCAGTCCGAACCGCCACAGGCGCTGATCAACCGCTGGATCGTTCCGATGGAAAGTTCCTTTGATATCCTCTCGCTGACGTCCGGCCAGAAATTCATGGTGCCCTTTGATACGCTGGTGATTTTCTCGACCAACTTCGCACCGTCCGAAATGTTCGACGGTGCCGCGCTGCG
Organism: Pseudomonadota bacterium; assembly: GCA_039190275.1. Classification (GTDB taxonomy): domain Bacteria; phylum Pseudomonadota; class Alphaproteobacteria; order Rhodobacterales; family Rhodobacteraceae; genus Halovulum. Next base: position 2,733 of record JBCCYF010000036.1, read on the forward strand.
CCGGATCTACTACAAAATCAAGGTCGACAATCCGAACCGCGAGGATTTCATCAAGGTCTTTGTCAAAACCTCCCGGCACTACAAGATCAACCCGGACGAGGGCGTGCTGACGCATTTGCTTAAGCACAAATATCCTGATGTCGGAAACAGTTTCGCCAATTATCACGCGCCTTTCCTGATCGACCAGATGCTCTCGATTTGCGAGTACGAGGGGCGTGAGCGCAAGATGACCATCGATCTGGTTGACCGCGCGTGGGAGAACCTCTTCGTCAACGAGTAACGTCACCGCGATGAAAATAGGGGTCATCGGTTGCGGCCAGATGGGCCGCCCGATGGCCGAAGCCTTGCTGTCCGCCGGTTTCGACGTCGTCGGGCATGATATTCGGCCCGCCACGGAGTTCGATAGTTTCGCGGCACATATGGCCCGGGATCTGTCCGACCGGGACACGTTGATCAGCGTTGTTCGCGACATCCCGCAGACCACTGAGGCCCTGGTCAAAAGTGGTCTTGTCCACAGCCAAAACCTTAGGCACCTGGTGATCAGTTCCACGGTTTCGCCCCGTTACCTTGGGGATCTGGCCAAGCGCGTATCACCCAATGTTTCGGTGATCGACGCACCGATGTCAGGCGCCCCGATCGCCGCTCAGGAACGTCGCCTCAGCTTCATGCTGGGCGGCGACACCGCGGTTTTGGACCGCCTTGAGCCGGTGTTCGCGGCAATGGGCACATCGCTTCACCGGCTTGGGCCCCTCGGTTCGGGGATGACCGCAAAAGTACTCAACAACATGATTGCCGCCAGTTCGGTTGTGGCGACGCGACTGGCGCTGGCTTGGGGGGCACAACTGGGCGCCAACCCCGAAGTGCTGCGGCAGGTCTTCCACACAAGTTCCGGACAAACTTGGTTTGGCAGTCATTTCCACCAGATCGCCTTCGCCGAGGAGGGGTATGATCCAGCAAACACCATGGGCATCTTGCGCAAGGATGTAGAGAGCTTGCTTGACGCCCTCCCCTCCAACGATGCGGAACCCGCATATCCGCAAGCGTTGATCACTGCGATCTGCGGGCTCACGCCGCTAGACTGAGCCCCGGCAAACGCACTTGCCCCGCGCTGCCGGTTCGGACTGGCCCGGGTTGCAATCCGACCTTGATCCCCTAGCTTCGCGCTATGTTGCCGCCAAAGTTACATCATTGGTTCACGGCACGCGGATGGAGCCCGCATCGCCACCAGTTGGAGTTGCTGGCCCTCAGGGATCACCCAGCGACCCTGTTGGTGGCGCCCACCGGGGGCGGCAAGACCCTGGCGGGCTTTCTGCCAACCCTTGTTGACCTTGCCAACGCGCCGCATGATGGCATGCACACATTATATGTGTCCCCGCTGAAGGCCCTGACAGCCGACATCAAACGCAATCTGCAAAGCCCCGCCAATGACCTTGGGCTTGATATCCGGATCGAGGACCGGACCGGAGATACCAAATCCGCCGCACGCACGCGCCAACGCCGGGATCCGCCGCAGATCCTGCTGACGACACCCGAAAGCCTGGCGCTGCTCCTCTCCTACGAGGATGCCGCACACATCTTCGCCGGCCTCAACCGAGTTGTGGTTGATGAGATCCATGCCCTGGCCGAAGGCAAACGTGGCGATCAACTGATGCTGTGCCTGTCACGGCTGCAAGCGCTTCGCCCTGACCTGCGGCGGGTCGGCCTGTCGGCGACGGTTGACAACCCCGAACGCCTGGGTGTCTATCTTGCGCCCCATCCCCAACCGGCACATGTCGTGCATGCCGATCCGGGGCCACCGCCCGATATCCGCCTTCTCGAAACGGCCGAGCCGCCCCCCTGGGCGGGCGCAGGCGGGCGGTATGCGGTGCATCACATACTGGATCACATTCGCCAGGCGCAAACGACGCTGGTGTTTATCAACACACGCGCCCAGGCCGAGTTGTTCTTCCGCGCCCTTTGGGACATCAATGTCGACCAAATCCCCATCGGCATCCATCACGGGTCCCTGGCCCGCGATGCACGGGCAAAAGTCGAGGCCGCCATGGTCGCAGGTGCGCTCAAGGCCGTTGTCTGTACCGGAAGTCTCGATCTGGGGATTGACTGGGGAAACGTCGACCTGGTGATACAGGTCGGCGCGCCCAAGAACATAAAACGTCTTGTTCAGCGTATCGGCCGCGCCAACCACCGCTACAACACCCCGTCGCGCGCACTTCTGGTTCCGGCGAACCGTTTCGAGGTGATCGAGTGCCGCGCCGCACTTGAGGCGGTTTTCGAGAAGGATCTGGATCGCGATCCCGAGCGGAATGCCCCCTTGGATGTGCTGTGCCAACATATTCTGCTGACCGCCTGTTCGGGCCCGTTTGAAGCAGATGCACTCTTTGCCGAGGTTCGGAAAAGCGGGTCCTATGCTGATCTTACCCGGGCTGATTTCGATGCCTGTATCGATTTCTGCGCGACCGGCGGGTATGCCTTGCGGGCCTATGATCGCTGGCAACGGTTGATGCTGCGTGACGGCAGGCTTTCACTGCGTGACCCGCGTTCAGCGCGCGGAATTCGCATGAACATCGGCACGATTGTCGAGGTTGAGACACTGTCCGTGCGCACACGCGGTCGCGGCGCATCGCTGGGCGAGATCGAAGAAGCCTTCGCCGCCACCCTCACCCCTGGGGACAGCTTTCTGATCGGCGGGCAGACCGTGCGCTACGAACGGTTGCGCGACATGACCGTCGAAGTGTCGCGACAGGCGGACAAGACACCCAAGATCGCGGTGTTTTCGGGCTTGAAGATGTCAACCTCGCTGGAACTCTCGGACCGGGTGACCGCGATGCTATCCGAACCCGAACGGTGGACCACCCTGCCCGATCACACCCGCATCTGGTTGACCATGCAACACCGCATCTCGAAACTCCCCGCGGCCGGACGGCTGCTGACCGAGACCTTTCTGCGGGCCGAGCGTGCGTACCTCGCGCTCTATACCTTTGCCGGGCGCAATGCGAACCAGACACTGGGGCTCCTGATCACCCGTCGGATGGAAGACGCGGGGCTGCAACCTGTGGGCTTCGTGGCAACCGACTATGCTCTGCTGGTGTGGGGGTTGGTCCGGGTCGAGGATGTGTCCGGCCTGCTGGATCCCGAAGGTTTGCGGAACGGGCTTGAACTTTGGCTGGCAGAGAATGCCGTCATGAAACGAACTTTTCGCGCGTCCGCGGTGGTGGCAGGGCTGATTGAGAGGAACATGCCGGGGATGCGAAAATCTGGTCGTCAGGCTACATTCTCCTCCGACATTCTGTACGACACGTTGCGCAAATATGATCCCGACCACCTTATGCTGCGGATCACACGGGCCGAGGCCGCGCGGGGACTGGTGGACTATGGGCGGATCGAAGCGATGCTGGATCGGATACGCGGCCGGATTGATCTGGTCGCCGCGCCACATGTCACCCCGTTGGCCGCGCCACTGTTGCTTGAGCTCGGGAAAGTGCCCATTCGCGGTACCGCGCAAGACACGGCCCTTGCCGAAGCAGCGGAAGCATTGATTTCCGAGGCCGGTCTGGCCGAGGTGCCACACCCGTCACCCCAGGCCGGTGCACGCAAGAAATAGGTTTGCCGAATCCCGTGTGTTCCTGTTTTGTATTCACATGACCAGCACTACATTTTCTTTCTGCGACATTCTATTGACAGCACGGCCCTCGGGGGCGCTTTGGTGGGCGGAGGCGGGGATCCTGACCGTTTCGGACCTTCATATGGGAAAGTCCGAGCGTATGGCGCGGGGCGGCGGAAGCCTGCTTCCCCCTTATGAGACGCAAGAAACACTCAACCGGCTGAACACGGAAATCACTGACCTGAACCCCAGTTCCGTGATCTGCCTGGGCGACAGTTTCGACGACAGCGCGGCGGCGGGGCGGATCGACACCGCTTCGCTTCGGTATCTGAACGCCATGATGTCGGGGCGGCGCTGGATCTGGATTGCCGGGAACCATGATCCCGAGCTGCCCGACATCGGCGGCAGCCACATGGAGGAGGTTGCCCGCGGCCCCCTGCAGTTCAGGCACATCGCGCACCCTCGCGCCGACTCGGGCGAGGTATCGGGCCACTATCATCCGAAAGCCAAGGTGCTGACGCGCGCGGGTTACGTCTCGCGCCCCTGCTTCATCCACGATCAGATCCGGCTGATCCTTCCCGCGTTCGGTGCCTATACCGGCGGGCTGAATTGCACTGCCAGTCCATTGGCCAGCTTGTTTTCAGCGGATGCCGAGTGCATCCTGACCGGACCCACGACGACGACCATCCCCCTGCCCAGCATGGCGGATGCCGCCGGCTAGGCGGTCAAGCCCTTCGGCTCGGGCAACCCCAGGGATCGGCAGCAGGCCGTGACCGTATTCGCCAGCAAGCAGGCTATGGTCATGGGCCCGACGCCGCCCGGCACCGGGGTAACAGCGCCCGCGATGTCCAGCACGCTGTCGTAATCCACGTCCCCGACAAGCCGTGTTTTACCCTCGCCCCTTTCCGGTGCTGGGATCCGGTTGATGCCGACGTCAATCACGGTTGCGCCAGGTTTGATCCAGTCACCCGTGATCATCTGAGGGCGCCCGACGGCGGCGACCAGAACATCCGCAGTTCGACACAACGCGGCGATCTCACTGGTTCGCGAATGGGCAATTGTGACCGTAGCACTATCCCCCAACAATAATTGCGCCATCGGCTTGCCGACTATGTTGGATCGGCCAACCACCACAGCGTTCTTGCCAGACAGCGATCCCAAATGATCCCGGAGCAGCATCAGACAGCCCAGCGGCGTACAGGGGACCATGCTCTTCTGCCCCGTCCCCAGTAAACCGACGTTCGAAATATGGAATCCGTCGACATCCTTCCCCGGCGCGATGGCGTTGATCACCAGATCTTCGTCCAGATGCTTTGGCAACGGCAACTGGCACAGGATCCCGTGAATTGTCGGGTCCGCGTTGAGCTGGTTGATTACCGCCAAGAGCGCATCCTGCGTGGTATCGGCGGGGAGCTTCTGTTCGACCGACTTCATGCCAGCCTCGACCGTCTGTTTGCCCTTGTTGCGGACATAGACCTGGCTGGCCGGATCCTCACCCACAAGCACCACAGCCAGACCGGGCTGTACACCATGATCATCGATAAGGCGGGAGACGTGTTCGGCAACGCGCGCGCGCAGCGTGGCGGCAAAGGCCTTGCCATCCAGGGTCACAGCAGTCATGGGCAGGTCCTTTTCTTGGTCTTAAGCGGCAATGCGCGGGATTTCGGGCCGTCGGATTGCCAGGTTCACACGAGTTTCTTCCGCAACCACGCGGGCACGGTGATACCCGGCATATCGGGGCCGTAGTGGTTGTGCAGCAGTTTGTAGTCGCGCCCGACCCGACGTTCGATCCGGCGCAGAAGACGCCGGGGCAGGCTGTCCACCCAGCTCATGTCTTGTCGCTTAACATGGGGAAACTTTACCGGCGCGCCCAGACGGCTTTCGATGAACGCGGAAAACTCCGGGAACCGTTCCAGCATGTACACATGGTCGAAAACACCTAAATCATCGCCCAGATAGTGCGTCAGCGGCAGGAAATGCTTTCGGATCATCCAGGAGGCTTGGCGGTACTCGCGGACATGACCAAGGAAGGTCTCAAGATCGGGTTGGCTGGGCAGATCCGTGCCCGGAACAATTGCCCCGCCAGAGTGCTGCGCAAGCAGGCCGGAAGAAATCTTGTTGTGGAAAGCGGATAGAAAACGGCGCGCCGGATCGCGCACCAGAACCAAAGTTTCGCTGTCCGGATTTCGCGCCTGCCTCTGGCGCATGGCCCGTGCTATGGGCCCGGCTGATGTGCGTGGTCCTGCCTCGACCTCCTTACGGTGCCACTTGACCACGTCCTCTGTCGGGATCCCAAGCTCGAGTGACTTCAGCACCACACGCATGGTCGAGGTCCCCACTTTGGGCACCGGCAGATAGGTCAGGCGCAACTCCCGGCTGTAAATCGGCATTCTGGTCCTCACACTGTTGCACGCGCCCCGAAAGGCGCCCGCAGCAATACGGCGTTGACACCGCTTAGAAAAGCCCTTCGATCTGACCGGAGTCGTTGAGCATGATCGACTCTGCCGATGGCACACGGGGCAGGCCCGGCATGGTCATGATCTCACCGCAGATGGCGACGACAAAGCCTGCACCGGCACTCAACCGAACCTCGCGGATCGGGATGGAATGGCCAGTGGGCGCGCCACGGCTGTTTGGATCGGTGGTGAAGCTGTACTGCGTTTTGGCCATACAGACCGGTAGGGCTCCGTATCCTGCCGCCTCCCAGGCTTCCAGCTGGTCGCGGATCTTCTTGTCCGCCTGAACCTCCTCGGCGCGATAGATCTTCTTTGCGATCGTTTCGATCTTGTCGAACAGCGACAGCTCGTCCGTGTAAAGCGGCGCAAAGCGCGCAGTTCCACCATCTGCAAGTGCGACGACCTTATGCGCAAGATCGGTGATCCCGGCGCTTCCATGCGCCCAGTGCTTGCACAGTATCGCCTCGGACCCCACGCCAGCCACGTAGTTCTTTACCTCCTGAACCTCGGCGTCGGTGTCGGTCACGAAGTGATTGATCGCAACGACCACCGGCACGCCAAAGGACTTTACGTTTTCGATGTGGCGGCCAAGGTTCGCGCAACCGGCCGCAACGGCCGCTGTGTTCTCGGCACCCAAATCCGCTTTGGCCACCCCGCCGTTCATCTTCATCGCGCGAACCGTGGCAACGATGACGACGGCATCGGGCGCGATACCCGCCTTGCGACATTTGATGTTCATGAATTTCTCTGCACCAAGGTCCGCCCCGAACCCCGCCTCGGTCACCACATAATCTGCCAGTTTCAGCGCGGTGGTTGTCGCCACCACCGAATTGCAGCCATGCGCGATGTTGGCAAACGGACCGCCGTGGACAAAGGCAGGATTGTTTTCAAGGGTCTGGACCAGATTGGGTTGCATCGCCTGCTGCAAGAGGACGGTCATGGCGCCGTCCGCTTTGATGTCACGTGCATATATCGGGGTCCTGTCACGCGTATATGCGACAATGATATCCCCCAGGCGCCGTTTCAGATCGTCCAGATCGGTGGCCAAACACAGGATTGCCATAACTTCCGAGGCGACCGTGATATCGAAACCTGTCTGGCGGGGAAATCCGTTCGCCACGCCGCCAAGCGATGTCACCGTATCGCGCAGGGCCCGGTCGTTCATGTCCATGACCCGGCGCCAAACCACACGACGCTCATCGATCGCAAGACTGTTGCCCCAGTAGATGTGATTGTCGATCATTGCGCTGAGCAGGTTGTGCGCGCTGGTGATCGCATGAAAGTCACCCGTGAAATGGAGGTTCATCTCCTCCATCGGGACAACCTGAGCATAGCCGCCGCCAGCGGCCCCACCCTTCATTCCAAAACACGGCCCCAGGCTGGCTTCGCGAATACAGATCGCGGCGCGTTTACCGATCGCGTTCAGGCCGTCGCCAAGACCAACCGTTGTCGTGGTCTTGCCCTCCCCCGCCGGAGTGGGGTTGATCGCTGTGACCAGGATCAGTTTCCCGTCTGGTTTTGCCTTCTGTGCTGAGATGAATTCGGCAGACACCTTGGCTTTGTCATGCCCGAACGGCAGCAGATCGCTGTTCGGTATATCGAGTTTTGCCCCGATCTCCTGGATCGGCATTTTGGTGGCTTCGCGCGCGATCTCGATGTCGGACTTATGTGCCATGACGGGCAGGCTCCCTTTGCTTCGGGTCATTACTCGGTGCGACAATAAAGCGTTAAGCGCCCCGCGCTGGATAGGAGAATTCCGACCGAAACACCGCCGAAATCGACCAAGGTGGTTTCGCTTGCGAAACCCCCGTCTCTATATGTGCGGATACAGCCGTTGCGGCGGAACATGCAGGTGAAACCGCGCGCCGGTTTCAAGCACACCCGGCCGCTCGACCCAGGCGGTAATACCGCGGCGATGGCGGGCGGCGGTTTTGTAGTTTTTGCCGACACCGGGGTGGTGCTGATCAATCTCACGTGCCGGGAAGATGCAAGGCGCATTCTCCATATCGACCGTCAAGCTGGTCCCGTTCTCAAACACCAGGCGCGAGGACGGCGGGACCAGCGTAAAGTCCGGCAGCCCGCGCACCACCACGGTCGCACCGATCCATTCGGGGCGAATTTCAGGGATGCCAAGCGTTTCGGCCGTGGCTGCAACCTCTTCCTCCGAAACCAGTGAAATCTGACGGGTATTACGGATTTCCGTCCCCTTGGGATACTGGGTCAGAACCCGCGCACAGGACCGTCGGGTCAGGCCGGAGTGATATTCGCCCTCCACCCCGTCGAAACCCAGCTGCAATCGATCCACGGGATCCGATCGCAATGTGACATTCCGGTCCGCCACACGGCCAAGCCAGACAATTTTTCCGGTCAATTCGGTTTTGGAAAGTACGGGCATATGCGTCTGTCACATTGCGATAATATCAAATGACGATATCAACCTGAGCGGTGGTGCCAAGTCCAGTTGGGTCGGAGATGGGCCGCAAACCGACACGCCTGCGCTCCGCCCAGGTCATCCGGCGATAAATTGCGTCAGACAGGTTCATGGGGTGATCCTCAAGGTACAGTTGCGTTGTCAGGCCAGCTCCGGCCAAGGTACTGATACGCATGTGGATATGCGGCGTGCGGCCCGGATAAGGAACCGGCTGAATGGTCTGAAATTCAAAAGACCCGTCGGTACCGGTACGGGCCCTCCCGTATCCCTGGAACGCGGCATCCCGTTGCGGCGTGGTCCTGGCATCGCCCGGATGCAGGTACCGCCCATTCGCGTCGACTTGCCATATCTCGACCAATGCGCCCGGGATGGGTCCGGGTTGGCGTTGGCCCAGCAGGCGGCCGGTCAGACGCAGCGGTATGCCCGCAGAAGGCGGACCTGCGCCCATTCGGAGGAGGTCTGCATCAACCTCGCTCAACCTCATGTCGGGCTCAGGATAGAATGGACCGGCCGTGCTGCCCGGCGTTGCGGGCCAAAGATAGCGCCGCGCGGCATAGCCCGATGCACCGACCCCGCCGACAACCAGCCCCCCGAGCAACCAGCGACGCGTCGGTGTCAACATCCCGATTTCGCCACGAAGTTGCGCGTGTACCGTTCACGTCCGGCTGTTGGCAATTGCCTCAGACCGAGGGTTCCGGCTCAAGACCCGGGTCGTCGGTCGGACGGCGGCGCGGACGGCTGGTTTTGGGGACCGCCGCGACACTTGGCGTGCCGCTATCCGAGGGCGAATCATCGTCGGATCCGCGGTTTAGCGGCTCACCATTGATCACCTTGGTAATCTCACCACCGGTCAGGGTTTCATACTCCAGCAGCCCCTCCGCCAGGCGTTTGAGGTCATCCGTCTGTTCCGTCAGGATCCGCTTGGCCGTTTCATACCCTTCGTCAACAAGCGCTCTGACTTCCTGATCAATCGCTTCCTGTGTGTCCGGGCCAGCGCTCACACCACCTTGCTGCGGGCCCAGATAACTGAACTGTTCGTTAGCGTAGTCTATGTTGCCCAACTCTTTAGACATGCCAAAGCGGGTGACCATCGCACGGGCAATCCGGGTCACTTGCTGAATATCGGATGCAGCACCCGAGGTCACATTGTCCGGTCCGAACGTAAGTTCTTCGGCCACTTTACCGCCCATCGCCATGGCGATCTGAGACTTGTACTTGGTCTTCGTGACACTCAGCTGATCGCGTTCCGGCAAGCTCAACACCAGACCCAGAGCACGTCCACGCGGTATGATCGTGGCCTTGTGGATCGGGTCGTGCTGCGGCACGTTCAGCCCGACAATCGCGTGACCTGCTTCGTGATAGGCGGTAAGCTTCCGTTCATCATCGGACATCACCATCGAGCGCCGCTCGGCGCCCATCATCACTTTGTCCTTGGCGTTTTCAAAATCTTCCATTGTCACAAAGCGCTTGCCGGTGCGTGCAGCCATAAGCGCACTCTCATTGACAAGGTTCGCCAAATCCGCGCCCGAGAACCCGGGGGTACCGCGGGCGATGATCCGCATATCCACGTCCGGCCCCAACGGAACCTTGCGCGCGTGAACTTCGAGGATCTTCTTCCGTCCGTTGATATCCGGGTTGGTGACCTGGACCTGGCGGTCGAAGCGGCCGGGGCGCAGCAATGCGGGGTCAAGCACATCCGGGCGGTTTGTAGCCGCCAACAGGATCACCCCTTCGTTGGCTTCAAAACCATCCATTTCGACCAGCAACTGGTTCAACGTCTGCTCGCGCTCATCGTTACCGCCACCGTAGCCGGCGCCGCGATGGCGACCAACCGCGTCGATCTCATCGATAAACACGATACAAGGTGCGTTTTTCTTGGCCTGTTCAAACATGTCGCGCACCCGGCTGGCGCCGACACCGACAAACATCTCAACAAAGTCCGAGCCGGATATCGTGAAGAAGGGAACCCCGGCCTCACCGGCAATGGCGCGGGCAAGCAGCGTTTTACCGGTACCCGGCGGTCCGACCAAAAGGGCACCTTTGGGGATTTTACCGCCCAGTCGGCTGAATTTCTGCGGATCGCGGAGGAACTCCACGATCTCCTCCAACTCCTCCTTGGCTTCGTCGATGCCCGCGACGTCATCAAACGTCACCTTGCCTGATTTCTCGGTCAGCATCTTGGCTTTGGACTTGCCGAAACCCATGGCGCCACCCTTGCCGCCACCCTGCATGCGGTTCATGAAAAAGATCCAGACACCGATCAGCAGCAAGAACGGAAGCCACAGACCAAGCGTTGCCATGAACGCCGATTGCTGTTGGGGTACCGCTTGAATACTTACCCCAGCCGCCCGCAACGTGGGCAGCGGGTCGGTATTGCCGGGTTGCACGGTCCGGTACACGCCCGTATCGGTTTCAAAAACGACATCCTCACCGTCAAGCTTCACGCTCTTCACGCTGCCATTCTCAACACGGTCCAGGAATTCCGAGTACGGCATTGTGCCGGCCGATTGCGTCGAGCCACCATTGCTAAAGACGTTGAACAGCGCCGCCATCAGCACAATGACAATCACCCAAAACGCGATGTTTTTCGAGTTGCCCACGCAGGTATCTCCCGTTTCGCGGCCGCATCTTTGGGCCGCCTCTGCCTAGTTGTGCTGGTACATAAGCTGTGTTGCTAATGTTTCAACGTAACCCCAAACCCATAAAGAAATTCACCGGCTCCGAGCGGAGCTTAACATGACAGTCTTTTCCCAGGTTTGCAAAGGGTGCGGCAATCAGCGCAGCCCCTTTCCAGAAGGCCGGTGAGACCGCAAGTGCGTCGCGCGGCAGGCCGTGCGCCCGCCAATCTGCAATCTGGCGTATACCCTCCTCACCCAACGCACCGACATGCACGTCCGGACCGCTTGCGGACGTGGACCAACGGCCGTCCCAAACCTGCCCGGCCGGTACGCTTGGGCCCAACCGGGCTGCTTCCCGCACCACCCAAATCGAGTCGCGTCGGATCATCACGACGCAGCCATGCAATGTGCGGCGGCCGGGCGGGTCAGTCAGGCAGTTCTCGACCTCCCTGAGGGCGCTCAAACGTGGAGTATGACGGGCCGCGGCGACCCATGAGAGCGCTTCGGCAAGCAGCCGAAGCCGCACTTCGGGCAAGGCACGGAGCAGGCCCGGGCGGTCGATCCTGATGCAACCGGCTGGCAGCGCGCGCACCATGACTGACGCGGTGGACAGGACCTGGGCCCGCACCACCTCTGCCGCACGGTCAAGGTTTTCAGCGGTATCGAGCAACCTGGACACACTCAACCCAAGCGCTTCGAGCGCTGGCATCGCTTCGCGGACGCGGACACGGTCGAAGCGAAGATCGGCGTTGCTGGGATCATCTACCCAGGCCAGACCGCGCCGGGTCAGAACCTGTCGCAAGGCAACGCGTGTGCAGCGGAGCAACGGCCGATGCCAGATCATCCCACCGATTTCTGTGCGCGGCCGCATACCAGAGAGGCCCTGAACACCGGACCCACGGGCGAGCCGCATGACCAAAGTCTCTGCCTGATCATCGGCGGTATGGCCCAGAAACACATCGGCAATTCCACGCTCCCTCGCCCAATCGATCAGCAGGGTCTGCCGCGCCTCGCGCGCGGCCTGTTGCAGATTGCCGGCGCCGTGCTGATGCACCCATGGCAATACTGAATGCGGCACGCCCAAACGGGCGCAATGCGCCGCGACCATTGCTGTCTCGGACGTACTCTCGGGACGCAGCCGGTGGTCTACTGTTGCGGCATGCAGTGTGACCCCATAGCCTGCGGCCTGTTCGGCCAGAAGGCTCAACAGCGCGACCGAATCACCGCCACCTGACACAGCGACACCGAGTGCACGGTCGCGCAGATCCGATACGGCCGCGGCGACGGCCTCAGACGGATCCGCGAATGTCATGGCATCAAGAGCAACTCAGCGCGCGACGCTCGGATTCCGTTTGAGCCGCCAATTCGGCGGAAATAGAAGGATAGCGTCGCGGAACCTCGGAAAGCGTCAGGCACGCTTCGCTGGCGCGACCGAGCCGCCCCAGGCTCAGACCCAGACGATACAGGGCCTCGGCCGCCTTGGTGCCTTGCGGCGTGCCCGAGAAGCTGTCCAGATATGCACGTGCGGCGTTATTCCAGTCGCCCGTTGCCGCCAGAGACTCGCCCCGGTAGAACGCGGCTTCGCCCGCCCGGGCACCACCCGGGTACTGCAACAGAAACTCGCTAAAGGCCTGTTCCGCTGCCCGATAGTCGCCAGCGCGATACAGCGCCTGCGCCGCATCGAAGGCGGCCTGTTCCGTCTGAGGCTGCGCCACCGCCGGATCAGGGACCGGTGCGGGAACAGCAGCCTGGCCGGTGTCCGTTTGCAATCCCAACCCCTCGCTGCCATTGGCTGTCTGCGGCAGGGCCAGCGCATCCTCCGCCGAGGGTGTAGCCGTTGGTTGTACATTCGAAAGGTTTGAACTATCCCGCAGAACCGGGCGCAACGCGGCCAGCGCGGCCGGATCGGACGCGCTCTCCCCCTCGCCCAGTGCCGGCGGATCCTGATACGCGGACAGGTCACCGCCCGAAAGTTCCGTCAGTCTGAACTCAAGGTCACCGACGCGATTGGTCCCGTCGACAACGACCTTCTCGACCCTAAGCTGAAGTGCTTCGATTGCGGCCTGCAGCCTCTGAACCTCGGCGGCGGTATCGTCCACGCGGGCCTGGAGCGGGGCGGGGTTCACTATGCCGGTGCTTTGAGGGTCCGGGGCGATCAACTCCGACCGCAGCCCGGAAATCTGGGCAGAAAGCGCATCTATATCCGCCCGGATCTGGGCCAGCGTAGTGGTGTCTGGCGCCGTTTGGGCAATTCCGTAGAGCGGCTGCACGGCAACCGCCGCGACCAAGAAAACCCGTCGCCAGCTCAACCCTAACCGCATGTGCTCTCGTCCCCTCTCTACACTCTTGACTTTAGATGCTCGCCCCACCGGTCACAACGGTCACGGCCCTGCGGTTCCGTGACCAGCAAGACTCGTCCGAACAAATGGCCTCGGGACGCTCTTTGCCAAAGGGCACGGTCGACAGTTGGCTGTCTGGAATACCCTTGGTCACCAGATAGTCCCGCACCGCGCTGGCGCGCCGTGCCGACAGTCGGATGTTGTACTCCCGGGTGCCTTGTTCATCGGCGTGGCCCTCGATCGTGATCGACGCGCCCGGCCGCGCCAAAAGCCAGGTGGCCTGCTGGTCAAGGACACCGGTCGCAGTCGCTGTCAAAATGCTCTGATCGACCGGGAACAGAACACGATCCCCGATGACTTGGTTGAAATAAGCGATCGAATTGACCTCAATCGGCTGGCCATCGGGACCAAGAACCGTACCGCCCGCTCCGGGGCCGCCATCAATTCCGCCGGTACCGCCAAACAGTCCATCCGGGTTTTCGCCCCGGGAACAGGCGCTTACCGCCAACGCAGCACACAACAGGATCACTCCGGTTTTCATGACACTTACCCTCAATATTTGCCTCTGCTTGCCCTGTTGTTTCTAGGGCTTGCGGTAGTGGTAACACACCTGGCGACCGAAGCCCACCGCGCAGCTTAGCAGCCCAATCGCATCTGACCGGTTGTTGCCCGAATGCCAAACACGATCACCCGCCCTCAGCTTGTTCACCGCAACTACAGCCGCCCGGCGCCGCGCTCCTTTAGGGGTGCAGACCCTGTGATTGCTACGGAAGCACCGCCGACCAACTAGGGTCAGATGCATAGTTCGGCGTGGGCAATCGGCGGAGCGGGCGCCCGGTCAGATCCACAGTATACAGACCTGGTGCGCCCGCTTCGCCCGCTGTCTCACGAAAGAACGCGATCACTCGGCCATTGGGTGCCCAGGTCGGACCCTCGTCCAGGAAGCTTGTTGTCAGCAGACGCTCGCGCGAGCCGTCAGTGCGCATGACACCGATATGGAACTGGCCGTCCAGCATTTTGGTAAACGCCATCATATCACCGCGGGGCGACCACACAGGCGTTCCGTAGCGGCCATTTCCGGCGCTGACCCGGCGCGCCTCGCCACCCCGGGCGGGCATGACATAGATTTGTTGTGTCCCGGCGCGGTCACTTTCAAAGACGATCTCGGAATCGTCGGGCGAAAAACTGGGCTCCGTTTCGATGGCAGCGGTATTGGTCAATTGTGTGCTTTGCCCGCTTGCCAAATCGACGACGAAAATGTCCGACGTCCCGCCCTGGCCTGCGGCAAAGACAACTTTAGTTCCATCGTTGGAAAACCTTGGCGCACTGGTAAAGCCGCTGACCCCTGCCAGTGGACGCTTTTCCAAGGTGCGGGTGTCCAGCAGAAAAACCGTCGGCACACCAGTTTCGAAGGAGGTGTAGACGATCTGACTGTTGTCCGGCGACCAGCGGGGCGAGATCACGATACTGTCGTCCGAGGTCAGATACTGTACATTCGCCCCATCCTGATCCATCACGGCCAGCCGCTTGCGACGCGCGTTCTTTGGGCCGGATTCCGAGACGAACAATATCTTGCTGTCAAAGTAACCGCGCTCGCCTGTCAGCCGCGTGTAGACGACATCCGAGATTTTATGGGCCATACGCCGCCAGTCCTGCGCCGTGCCAACGAACTGTTGCCCGGCACCAAGCTCGCGTTGCGAAAACACATCATGCAGCCGGAACTTCACCACGATACGCCCATCCGACGTGGTGCCAGCCGAACCGGTGATCAGCGCATCGGCATTGATCGCGGACCAATCGGTATACGCGACAGGCGCGTCAAACTCGGTGATCCGACCGATATGCGCTGCACGTGGGACTTCGGTGAACAGGCCGGATCCGGTCAGATTGGCTGCGGTCAGCGTGCTGATATCTCGCGCCAGATCCGCTGCCTCGGGGGTTTCGGGAACAAACATCGGAACCGCGATCGGCATCGGCTCGATGATCCCGTCGGTGATTGTAATCCGCAGAGGCCCGCTGTCCGACTGCGCGAATGAAAGCTGCGCGTTTGACGCTGTCAGCGCAAGCGCCATGCAGACAGTCCTAAGAAAGTGACGTCCCATTGCGTGTATGTCCTGTGTTGCTCTGTCTCATGCTCGTGTTGGTCTTTTTTGTTTAGCGGATTGTATGGGAAGTAGGGCATCGGCGCTAGCTTCGCTTGCGCCTGAAAGCGCCACGACAAAGGACTTGTGACAGTTGGTCCTCAACCAGGCGCCCTAGAACCGCGCCAGAATACCGCTGGGTTCGAAGACCAGCTCCAATGTCTTCCATTGTTCATACTTATCGCGCGGCAGATCATATCCACCACCGGCGCAGCGCAGGATCGCCCGTCGCGCACTCTCGAAGGCCGTGCGGATTTCCGGTCGGCTGTCATTTGCCGGCTCGATCAGCGTGGGCCCGCCCACGACGCGTCCGTCCACACCGAATTCTACCGACACGATGACCGTAAGATCGGCGGCATTTTCAACACCATCCGGGATGCGCCAACACCGGCTTACGGCAAGCTTGAACCCGTCGACCTCGCCCGCGGTAAGTGGCGGTCCCTGAATTGCGGCCGCGGCCTCGACGGCGCGGGCGACGGCGGCTGCCTCCTCCTGCGCCTCGGCGACGGCAAGGCGAATGGCCTCCTGTTCCGCCGCAGCCGCGGCTTCACGCGCCTCATCCGCGCGGCGGGCCGCCTCGGCCAGTCGCTCCTCTTCCGCGCGGCGCGCGGCTTCGGCAACTTGTTGCTCAAAATCGCGCGGTCGCACCCGTGGCGGGGTCGCCTCAAGTAAGGCTATGCCCGTCTCCGCACCAGCTTCGGTTTCGGCCGTCGGGCGGTTCTCGGCCTCCTCCGGTGCGCTGTCGGGCGTGTTTTGCTCGGCGATCTCCGCCTCTTCGGCCGGGCTGGTATCAGGGGTCACATCCGGCGTTGGCGGTTGCGGACGCGGCGGTGGCGGGGCGGCAACACTCGCGATCCGGGGCGCGCTGGGCGCCGAAGGTGCGCCAAGGGTCGGGCTCTGCGGTGCTTCGCTGCGGGTGTCCAGACCCGCCGTGCCTGGCAGGGACAGAACCGGATCCGGTGCCTCTGCAATCGCATCGCTGAGCGCGTTGACATCCACCGCGACATCCGGCTGTTCAGCCTGCACAAGCAGGTCCGTGAGATCCGCTTCGGCATCGCGTTCGGACGGATCCTCGACAAAATCCTGAACGGTTTCAATGGGGGCCAAATCGTCCACCGGAGGTGGTGGCGCGTTTGGATCGAAGGTGGGTATCACCATGCTGTCCAGGGAGAAGTCCTGGATCTCCGGCGCGATTTCCGGTGCTTGCTGTGGCTGTTGCTGAGGGGCCGGGGGCGCCTCCAGCGTGACGGATGTGACCCGTTGCAGATCACGGTCACGGTCATCGTCATACGGCACGAAAAACAGGCCGACGACGATCGCCCCGGCATGCAATCCCAATGATATCGCCCAACCCGTACGCATCTGTGCGTGAAACGCCTACTCCGATTCGCCGGTCAACGTGGGGCCCCCGCCCTCGGTCACCAGGCCGATATTGCGGAAGCCCGCGGCGTTTAGCGCGCCCATGACCTCCATCACCTGAGCATAGGTGATATTACCATCCGCTCGCAAAAACACTTTGTCATCCTGGCGCTGTCCCGCCACCGCAGTAAGCTGGGTGACCAGTTGGTCGCGTTCAACTGCGGCACTTTGCAACATGATCTCGCCATCCGAGCTCATCGCAATTGTCAGCGGTTCCTCTTCCTCCTGCTGCAGCGGTGTCGCCGCAGTTTCAGGCAGCTCGATTGGAACCCCAACGGTCAAAAGCGGCGCCGCAACCATGAAAATGATCAGCAGAACCAGCATGACATCGACAAACGGAGTGACGTTGATCTCGGACATCGGTTTGGACTTGGATCGGCCGCGGCCGCGGCCACCCCCGCTTGGCCCGCGCTGAGGAAGTGTGGCCACCATCCCTCAGGCCCCTTCGGCTTCGAGTTGACGGGACAGTATTACCGAGAATTCATCGGCAAAGGCGTCGTAACGTGCGGACATCACGTCAGCGTCACTCGATAACTTGTTGTAGAACACCACGGCCGGGATCGCAGCCAACAAACCCAGAGCAGTCGCCAGCAGCGCCTCGGCAATACCCGGTGCGACAACGGCCAGGTTGGTGCTTTGCTGTATCGCAATTTCCTCGAACGAGTGTTTGATCCCCCAGACGGTTCCAAACAAGCCGACAAAAGGCGAGATTGCGCCGACCGTCGCCAAAACGCCAAGGCCGCCCTGAATGACGTCCTGCTCGCGGGCGATGGCGACATTCATGGCCCGGTCGATCCGTGCCTGCGCCCCGGCGATCATCGCACCGTCCGTAGCATGGGATTTTCGCCACTCCCGCATGCCCGCGATAAACACGGATTCGGTTCCGCCGCGCGGATCCTCGGCCAATTCGGCATATACCTCGTCCAGTGGCACGCCGGACCAAAAGGTATCCTCGAAATCCACCATCATCGCGCGCGTCGTGCGATAATTCAGATGTTTTTGAATGATAATGGCCCACGACCAAATTGACGCGACCACCAAAACGATCATGACGAGCTTCACGGTTATCGTGGCCCGTAGGAATAGCGCAAGAAGCGAGAAGTCCAACTCGCCAGCCGCACTAAGTGCTTCAGTTTCCATCGTAGCTGCTCTGTTTTCTGCTTCGCCCGGCCGGTCATAGCGCCGACTTGCGGCGAACTTTAGCCCAAAACGCTTAGTTTGTGTCGAAAATCGGGCGACATATGCGAGATTAGCAATGATTTGTGATCCGCTTTGTCAGAGCGTCCCGAATATCGGTGGGAATCCGCCGGGGCCGCCCTGCAGCGGACATGCAAACAACTTGGACAACCGCGTCGACAATCGGTCGGCTGTCGACGGTGATCCGCTGGGTCATTTCGAACCGCGCGGGCGTCAATGACGTGGTTTCCGTTAGCACTGTCAGGATCTCCCCGAACCGGGCCGGGGCGCGATACTCGATCTCCACCCGTTTGACCGCGAAAACCATATCACGCGCGCTGCGCATGTCCTGTTGGTCTATGCCGACGAACCGCACCAGATCTGACCGGGCGCGTTCAAGGAACCGCAGGTAGTTGGCATAGTATACAATGCCGGCCATATCCGTGTCTTCGTAGTAGACGCGATACTCGCTGCGAAACACCCCGTCACCCGGCATCATCGATCCCCCCGATTAACAAAGCGGCGCGCGCCGCGAGCCTGTGGGCGTGGGCCGGTTCGCTGCTGCTGGCGGGCAGGACCGGGTCATAGGCCGCACGGATCAGGGCGGCAATATCCGGCCGGGCCACCGCGGGCCCATCCTTATGGAACAGGGCAATCGGGCTCTCGCTATGGAATGCGTTGTCCGACCACAGCAGCATGCACTGGACGATTTGACTGGTGGCCAGAACTTGCGCGGAGACGGCCGACAACTGATCGTCAAGACGCAAGAACACAAGGCACAGTTTGATTGCACCACCCTCGTCAAAGCGAAAACTGCGATACTGGTTCGCTCCGGCCTGGCTGAGCCGGTCCAGCAACTGCGGCAGATCCGGCAGCAACCGGGCAAGATGCGGGATCGCGGCCAAATCGGACCAGCGTTCCACAAAGAACACCAAAAGGTTCGCACCCAGCTCGGGATCCGTATCGACGAGTGTGAGGTCACCCAAACTCGCCACCGTGCGGAAGCTGTCCTTGAAAATGTCCAGGGTGGCATCGTCGGTGCCGAACACAACCGGCGCGAGCGGGCGTCCCCAACGGGCGAAGTGAAAGGTGCCGTCGGAACGTGTAAAAAGCGCCGAGGCTGCCTCGGGCGTCATGGCCTAGCGCCGATACCGGCCGCGAACGTCCGGTCAAAAGCCGCCCGCACAGCCGCAGGTAAACTGCGGTAGTCGCCGCCAAAAACGCGGGTATTGCCGGGTCCCGCGCCGATCCCCGCGCGCACCTGCCCGTCTGTCGCACGGATCGCGATGATACCGCGGCGAGCATTGCACTGATGCCTTTGGCAGGCTGTGCCAACCACCCAATCGCCGATCTGGCTGGTTTCCCCTGGGCCGCTCACACTGCGATAAAGATCTTCAAGATCGGACCGGCCCATAACGCGCAACAGGCGCGCCTGTTCGGCGGGCGAGCGCATGAGCATCGCGGGATGCCGCCCAACCCATTGCGCGGCGCCGCTACCGCCCACCGGCGCTTGCGCCACGGGACGGCGAACTTCGGTGTATGTGAACTGACGTCCGTCAAAGCGATACCGGTGCCCCTGTACGAACAGGGCCGAGACCGGCACATCCAGTTCGATCCGGTCCGAAAACACCCGCAATGCCTCAATCTGGTCGCTGCAATCGCCAAATGGCGGTGTCATCGTCAGACCGTCGGGCGCGGCGCGCAGGATCACAAGCTCGGCCGCGCAGGCATTGCCGCCGCTTGCAAGCGACAGGATCACCCAGTCCTGCTCTGCCCCTTCGGCGCGAAATGCCCCCAGTATATGGACCGAGGCCGTATTGATCTGGGGCAACGGCTGGCCGTTGAAGATCACGGTCTTGGCAAAGGACGAGACCGCGCGAACCTCGACCCGGCCATAGCGCGTGTCCGCCTGCTGAAAACGGCCGAATTCAACGGCTCCGGCGGATACCGCAAAGACAAGCACCAGCAAAAGGGACGCGAAGTACCTCATTGCCCGAACAAATCCCCCGGTTCTTCCGGGCGCGGTTGCACAAGGCCAAGATGCCTCCAGGCCGGTTTGCCCAGCTGACGACCCCGCGGCGTCCGTTGGACAAGGCCCTGTTGCAAAAGGAAGGGCTCGATCACTTCCTCGATCGCGTCGCGCGCCTCGCTCAGGGCTGCGGCTATCGTCTCGACACCGACCGGCCCGCCGCCATAGTGTTCGGCCAGAAGTGTCAGGTAGCGCCGGTCCGCGCCGTCAAGCCCCAGCGTGTCGACACCCAGGCGTGTCAGCGCCATATCGGCGATCTGATCTGTGACCCGCCCGTCGCCTTCGACAACCGCAAAGTCAACCACCCGTCGCAGAAGACGCCCGGCGATACGCGGTGTCCCCCGCGCGCGGCGTGCAATCTCAAGCGCGCCGGCTGGCGTCGCCTCGGCACTCAGAAGGCGGGCGGCGCGGCTGACAATCTGAACAAGCTCCTCAACCGTGTAGAATTCCAACCGTGTCGGAATACCGAACCGGTCGCGGAGCGGTGTTGTGAGCAGGCCCAACCGTGTCGTGGCCCCGACCAGCGTAAACGGCGGCAGATCGATCCGAACGGTCCGGGCCGCAGGACCTTCACCGATCACAAGGTCAAGCGCATAGTCCTCCATCGCGGGGTAGAGCACCTCCTCTACGGCGGGGTTAAGGCGGTGGATCTCATCTATGAACAGCACGTCCCGGGCCTCAAGGTTGGTCAGGATCGCCGCTAGATCCCCGGCTTTGGCCAGCACTGGCCCAGAAGTCATGCGAAAGCTTACCCCAAGTTCCCGGGCGATGATCTGCGCCAAGGTGGTCTTGCCAAGACCGGGCGGACCATAAAACAACGCGTGATCCATCGCCTCGGTCCGGCGGCGCGCGCTTTCGATAAAGACAGCCAGATTTGCGCGTGCCGCCGCCTGCCCGACAAAACTGTCGAGCGTTTGCGGCCTTAGGGCGCGATCGGCATCCTGTGGCTGGCGTTCGGCGCGCAAATCTGGGTCAGGTTCGGTCATGTCAGGCCTTTGGTGCCAGATTGCGCAGCGCCCCTCGAATAAGCGCAGCCGGGGTCAGTTCGCTCCCGGCCTCGGCCTCTGAGGCGGCCTGGGCAATTGCTGTTGCGGCCTCGCCATGGCCATAGCCCAGATTTGTCAGCGCGGACAATGCATCAGCCTGAGCCACGGCAGAGGACTGCGGCGCGGTTGGGGCAACCGGTGTTTCCACAACGCTTGGTTCGGACAGGCTTACCGGTTCCGCCCCGGTGGCGCCCAGCCCCATGACAGCTGGTGCCTTGTCCTTGAGTTCCAGGATAACGCGTTGCGCGGTTTTAGGCCCGACCCCGGGCGCGGCCCTGACTGCCGCGACATCGCCCAGTGCTATGGCGCGTGAAACACCCTCGACCCCAAGTGTGCCCAGGATAGCGATGGCAACCTTGGCACCGATCCCCTGCACGGACGTGAGCAGGCGATGCCACTCCTTCTCGGCAAGTGTTGGAAAACCGAACAGCTGCAACAGGTCGTCGCGCACCAGCAGCTCGGTATAAAGTGCCACAGCCTCGCCCACAACGGGCAGGCCGGCCAATGTCCGCTCGGAACAGTATACCAGATAGCCGACACCGCCGGTGTCGATCAGGACGTGATCGGTGGCGCGCAGATCCAGACGTCCGCTGATCTTGCCGATCATACGCCGGCCCGGGCAAGTGCGGCGTCCAGCCGTCCGCCGAACTTGGCATGATGCGCGTGGCAGAGCGCGATCGCCAGGGCGTCGGACGCGTCGGCCCCCGCAATATCGGTCCCCGGCAGCTGCAAACGAACCATATGCTCAACCTGCTTTTTGTCGGCATGACCGACACCGACGACCGTTTTCTTGACCGCATTCGGTGCATATTCCGCAACCGGCATGCCCGCCTGCGCGGGCACCAGCAGGATCACACCTCGGGCCTGGCCCAGTTTCAGCGTGCCGACCGCATCCTTGTTCACAAAAGTCTGCTCGACCGCCGCCTGATCCGGGCTGTAGTTTTCAAAAACCGACGTAAGAGACTCATGAAGGTTCAAAAGTCGATCGGCGAGCGCGACCCCGTCGGGTGCACACACACCATTAGCGACATGGCGCAGTCGGTTGCCCTCTATATCCAGAACCCCCCAGCCCGTCCGGCGCAACCCGGGATCGATCCCAATTACCCGCATGCCCTGCCCCTTTGCGCCGAGATTATCGTTAAAATTGTCGTTAGCACGAAAAGCGAACATTAGGGAAGGGCCGGCCCGGGAATCCAAATACGACATGGTGATACGCCAGAAGCGACACAAAGCGCCAAACCCCTGCGATCTATGCCAAAATCACATGTGAGCCATGCAAGAATGACATTTGTACAGCGGGTCGCTGTTGCCTAACTGCGCACCGAGACCAGTGTGAATACCCCCTTGTTACCCGTACCCATGAAGGATGCGTCAGATGGCCCATTTTGACACCCCCCGCCGCGCCCCGTTCGGCGCTGTCACTATTTACCGGTTCGTGCAGATGTTCGACCGCTTTTTCGCCGCGTTGCATCGTTGGAGCATCGCCCAAAAGACGGATGCTGTATTGCGCAGTCTATCGGATCGTGAATTGCATGATATTGGGCTTTCGCGCGAAGGGATCGAGGATTTCTCGGCCCAGTACACAGGCCGCGGCTGAATTCTTGCTTCGTGCCGAAAGAAAGGGGTCAGCCCGCCGGGTTGGCCCTTTTTCTTTGGTGGTCAGCAGCGCCACAGCATCAGCGTCACCCACCCCTGCAAGGGAAAGCGTTCTATGCGGCGAAAGCCATGTCCGGCATAAATTGCCTCGACCCTGTTTGCCTGACGGGCAAGGATCCCTGACAGTATAACGACGCTGCCGGGCCGCGTGTGGTGTGCCACCGCAGGCGCGAGGCGGCTGAGCGGGCGCGCAAGGATATTGGCAAAGACCAAATCGAAGGGCGCCGCTGCCCGTAAGGCAGGCGCGGTGAACCCCGCAGCAGGCACAACAGGGACACCGGCCCCTATGCGGTTGGCGCGCATGTTCGCCCGTGCCGTGGCAACCGCCACTGGGTCAATATCAGAGGCGATTACACTCCGTTGCCAGATCCGGCGCGCTGCCATGGCCAGGACCCCGGTCCCGCAGCCTATATCGGCTGTATTGCCCGAGACCAGATCCCGGGACACCAGCCAGTCCAATGCGCGCAAACACCCCAGAGTTGTCGCGTGGTGGCCGGTGCCAAAGGCCATCGCAGCCTCGATCTCCAATCCGATCTTGTGGGCCGGTACTCGGTGCCGGTCATGCCCACCGTGCACGACGAAGCGCCCCGCGTGCACCGGCGTCAGCTCGCGCCGCACCTGTGCAACCCAGTCCCGGTCGTCCAGCCGGCTGACCGCAAAGGGCCGCGCGCCATGCACGGCCGCCAGCAACTCCAGTGCGACAACATCGGGCCTGTCTGTAAAATAACCGCCGACTTCCCAAGTGCCGCGTCCATCTTCAACCTCGAATACACCAACACCTGTTGGGGCCGGATCCAGTGCTTCAAGCGCCTGGCCAAGACGTTCGGCCGGTGCGGGTCCGTCAAGCGTTGTAAGGGCCGTCCATGTCGTCATCTGATCCGTCCTGGTGCACAGGTTGGGCCCTACAGCTGACCCGCCGCGCCGGTGATGCAGCCGACGGGCCCGATGTTCAAACAGTTAGCGCCAAGACCGCAGGCCAAACGCAACCGACGCTGCGCGGCCAGAAGGTGAACCGCTAGACCATCGTTCCGACCGGGCAGGTCACGCCCGTACCGCCGATGCCGCAATACCCGTTCGGGTTTTTCGCAAGATACTGCTGGTGATAGTCTTCGGCATAGTAGAAGGGTGCGGCGTCCAGGATCTCCGTCGTGATCGGTCCGTAACCCGCCTCCGCCAGCCGAGCCTGAAACATCCCGCGCGAGGCTTCGGCGGCGCTGCGTTGCGCCTTGGTCGTGCAATAGATACCGGACCGATACTGCGTTCCACGGTCGTTGCCCTGACGCATGCCCTGGGTCGGATCATGCCCTTCCCAGAACACGCGAAGCAGCTCGTCAAACGCGATCTGAGCGGGATCGTAGCTGATCAATACAACCTCATTGTGGCCCGTTTGCCCTGTGCAGACTTCCTGATACGTGGGGTTGGGCGTGTGGCCAGCGGCGTAGCCTGCCGCCGTCATCCAGACACCCGGCAACCCCCAGAACATGCGCTCGACACCCCAGAAACACCCCATCCCGAACTGCACCATTTCGATCCCGTCGGGAAACGGGCCTTTGAGCGGGCGGCCGTTGACAAAGTGGGTGTCCGCGGTCGGGATTGCCGCCGCGCGGCCCGGCAGCGCCGTTTCGGCGGTGGGGAGATCCGCTTTCTTGCCCAGTCCAAACAGCATTTTCGTCTCCTTTGACAGGTTTCGAGCCATTATCTAGTTCTGCCCGGTCAGGCCGCCAAGGGTCACTCGGCCGGTGCGGGCTGGGCCCGCGCCAGAACAGTCTCATTCCCTGGCGCCGGATGGCGGGGGATCATCATTGCCAAACCTGCCGACACCAGCGCCATTCCCGCGGCCAGAATGAACACCGCACCGGGATTGACCAACCAGACGTACCCTAGCATCGCGGGCAGAAACACCGCGGCGATATGGTTGATTGTAAAAGCCACCGCCGCAGTCGGCGCGATGTCCTGCGGGTCGGCGATCTTCTGAAAGTAGGTCTTGATCGCAAGCGCCATCGCAAAGAACAGATGATCGATCACATAAAGCGCGGCAGCCAGAAGGACGCCCCAGCCGAAGTAGTAGATGCCACCATAAGCGAGAAACACACAGATCAGCCCCAGGTATTCGAAGATCAGCGCGCGACGCTCGCCCCAATGCCCGACAGCGCGGCCGATCAGCGGCCCGAAAATCATGTTGGCGACATAGTTGATCAAAAATAGCGCCGTGACCTCATGCACTTCAAAGCCGAACCGCTCAACCATCATGAAGGCTGCAAAAACAACAAAGATCTGGCGGCGCGCCCCGGACAAGAACTGCAGGGCGTAATATAGCCAGTACCGGCGCCGCAGGATCATTTTCTTGTTCTGTGGGTTCGGCGCCTCAAACTGCGGATACAAAAGCCACGCCGCCAGGGCGATCAGGATGGTGGCCAGACCGCCTGTCACGAAAACAAATTCATAACTCAGTGCGAACGCCTTCCAGGTGAGCACAATCGCACTGTATGCCAGCAGCGACCCGCCGGATCCGACCGCCAGCAAAATACCCAGCAGCTGCGGCGCACGTTCCTTTGGGATCCACTGGAGTTGCAGAGACTGATTGACCGTTTCGTAGTAGTGAAAACCGATTGAGGAGATCACAGTCGTCAACAACAGGCCAGAAAAGCTGGGAAAATATGCAACCAGCGCGACGCCGAGCCCAAGAAGCATAAGCGAGAGCAGCGCCAACGACTGCTCCCTGACATAGATGATCAGAAAGATCACACCGATGGACAGGAACCCCGGGATCTCGCGCACGGTCTGCATCCAGCCCCAGTCGCTGCCATCGAATGCCGCAACCTCGACCACGAAGTTCTGAATTGCGGCAACCCATGTCGAGAATGCCAGCGGCATGCCGGCAGACAGCAGAATCAGAAGGCCGATCGGTCTGCGCCACAACGGCCAGTCACCGGTTTCTGCAAGAGGGACAACAGTCTGTCTTGGGATAAACATATCGAAGCTCTAGTCTCATTCCGCGCCAATGGCGAGCGATGATGCGCCGGTGCGCCGCGAATTGCGCGCCTATCGCCCTATTTCACGCCGCATTGACGCCAGAATTCGGGCGCATATCAGCTTCATTACATATTCCTGTTCGTAGATTTTGCGTTCAACCAAAGGTTAGGATCATGGTGAAGGATCATTGGCTTCGGGGGCAATCCGCGGTGGCTTTGGCGCTGGTGATGGGAACCTCAGCGGGCGCCCCATCGGCAGTAACCGCGCAATCGGTCGTGTTGACGAACACCGACACCGGGCTTGTTCTTGAGGGAAAGATGACGTCCTTCGAAGATGGGGTGTTTACGGTCGCGACAACCTTCGGCAACTTCGAGATAAACGGCGACATGGTCGAATGCTCGGGGACCGGTTGCCCCATCGGCCATGCCTCGGCCTTCGACTTCCATATCTCCGGTTCCCCCGCCATCGGATCCAGTTTGATGCCCCTGCTTATTGAGGGCTTCGCGGTAATGAATGACGGCAAAGTCGACGTGTCAACCGGGCCAAACGACGTGGGGCTGCGCTATGATGCCTTTGCCGGGGACAATAGCCAGACCGAGCTGTTTCGGGCGCAGCTTGAGGACAACAGCTCGGCGGACGGATTTCGGGCACTGATCGAGGGACGCGCCCATTTTGCCATGGCGGCAGGGGAGGCTGACCTCGACAATGTGACCGACGCGCGCGCGGCAGGTTTGGGGGACCTCAACGACTTTTCACAGGAATACGGTGTGGCACTTGAGGCGCTCTCGCTGGTGACACATCCCGAAAACCCCGTCGATACCATCACCACGGACCAATTGATCGATGTCCTGACCGGACGCGTCGACAACTGGCGTGACCTGGGCGGTCCGGACGCCCCGATCGAACTTGTCTCAGCGGACGAAGGGGATGGCAGCTACGCGCAGGTCGCGGCGCAACTTCTTTCCCCTGCCGCGCCGCCGCGCCTGACGTCCAAAATCACTGAAACCTCACAAAAGGCCGCGGTTGAGACGGTGTTGGACGCACCGGGGAGCCTGGGGATTGTCCGGCTCGGTGCGGCTGACGGTATGGCGCAGATGCAGTTGCACAGCACGTGCAACCTGCCATACGCGCAAGGTGCTTTTGGGGCCAAAGCCGGGGAGAATCCGCTCAGCCGAACGATGTATCTCTACTCATCTAACCAGGATTTGCCGCCCAAAGCCGCGGCTTTCCTGGATTACGCGACCTCTCCGCAGGCAAGTAATCTGGTCGAAGTGTCCGGCTTTGTTGATTTCAGCGTTTCCGCCAAGATGCAGGAGGCCGCAGCGACACGGGTCCGCATGGCACTGCGCGACGAGCAGAGCATTGTGCGTCAAGACCGGATGCGCGAACTGTTCATCGACATGATTGAGTGGGAACGTCTGTCCACAACGTTTCGGTTTTCCTCCTCCTCGCCCAGCCTGAACAACGCGGCGTTGCGTGATATCCCAAGGTTGGCCGAGCATCTGGACGGATTGCCCGCAGGCACGGAAGTGGCCTTTGTCGGTTTCACCGACAGCAGCGGGTCGTTTACATCAAACGTGAACCTGTCGCGGGAACGTGCCAACGCGGTCGAGGAACAGCTGATTGCACTAGCTGGCGACGCCGCGTTGACGGACAAGGATGTGGTGGTCAAAGGGTATGGCGAGCTCAACCCGGTCGGCTGCAATGA
The DNA here is from genome assembly GCA_039190275.1 of Pseudomonadota bacterium. Classification (GTDB taxonomy): domain Bacteria; phylum Pseudomonadota; class Alphaproteobacteria; order Rhodobacterales; family Rhodobacteraceae; genus Halovulum. The sequence goes on from JBCCYF010000036.1 coordinate 30,326, forward strand.
CACCGAAAAGGGCAAGCAGCTCAATCGCCGCGTTGAGGTCTGGATAAGGTCTGAGTGACGCATGACGCGGGATTTTGGCGGGTTACCGGTGAATTCTGTCCGATCGCCGGACGCCCGCCGGATCATCTCGGAGTAGGTTAAGCGGAGGTCGCAAGGAGGCCCCGCAATGATCGGCACACATTTTCTACAACACAATCAGGTCGCCGCTGCCTATGATCGGGCTGCATCCAACTGGACCACGCGCATTGAGCGTCTGGGATATCCAAAAGCCTATCGTACCCTGCTGTCCGAGGTAGCACCCCAACGCCCGCTGCGTGTTTTGGATGCCGGTTGTGGGACCGGGGACATGTCACAAGCGCTGCTGGATGTCAGAACTCGGCCGTCGCGGCTGGATCTGCTTGATCCGTCTGACTCCATGCTGCGTTATGCGCAGAAGCGGCTTGCCGGGCGGACCCAAGCTCACATGACGGGGCTTGAGACCTTTGGCACGGATGCGCGATACGATCTCATCCTGGCCGCACATGTTATTGAACATTGCAACAATCCTGCCGTTGCCTGTGCCAGACTGGTGCACTTACTAGAGCCCGGTGGGCAACTGGTGCTCGTGATCAGCCGCCCGCACTGGTGCAACTGGCTGATCTGGCTGCGCTGGCGTCACAAATGGTTCGCGCCTTCAGCGGTTCTGGGGTGGCTGGGACCGGGTGCCCGCTCGATCCCGCTTGCCAGCGGGCCACCGGCACGCACCAGCCTGGCCTACATCTTCGACAAACCACAGACCGGAAAGGACCCGTCATGTTGATGGTCACCGTCACCCTGCCAATATCCACCCAGAATCACGCCCGCGCCATCGAGATTTTTGATGCGCATTTGCCCGGTATCCACGACATGCCCGGATGCCTGTCCTACCGGATGGTAACCAACCATGCGAGCCCGCCATACTTGGAAGTGCACCAGTCGTGGGTGGATCAGGCATCCTTTGACAGCTACCGCGCTGACCCCGTTTTTGCCGCATTGGGTGCAGGTCTTAAGCCGCTGCTCTCAGCACTACCGGAAACCAGGGTCTATACGGCGGAACAGCTGAGCGCGTAACCTCGGCCGCATGACCGCCGATCTGCCTGCCTATTGCTTCTACAGGGTTTTCGAGCCAGAGCCGCCGAAGACCCTGCAGATGGACCGGCACTACCTGCTCTATGCCTCCGAGGGGACGTTGCGGCTGACAGCTCAGGGCCGATCCTGGGCACTCTATCCGGGTCGTGCGGCCTGGCTTGCGGCGGGCGAACCGGTCGAAGTGCGAATTGATGCGCCGTTGACCAGCTGCTCAGTCCTTTACCGCCCGGATACGATTGACGCGCCGCCCGGGCCGGTCACCGTGTTTGATATGTCCCGCCTCGCCCGCGAACTGGCGCTGGGGGCTCGCGTCTGGGGGCCGGACCTGACCGAGTTACCGGAGATTGCGGTCACGCACTTCAAACTTCTGGGGTTGACCGCACTGGCACTGGCCAGAAACCCATCCAACGCCTGGATACCCGTGGGCCAAAGCGACGGTTTGCGCCGGGCGCTCACAGCGACCGAGGCGCGCTTTGCCGACCCAGGCCTGACGATCCAAGCGGTTGCCGCAGAAGCCGGACTATCGGAACGGACTCTGGGACGACGCTGCCGACAGGAGCTTGCGATGACCTGGCGGCAAGCGTTGCGACGGATACGGATCCTACATGCAATCGAAACGCTGACCCGTAGCGACGTGAGCACGCTGGAAGTGGGCTATCGGTGCGGGTACGCCTCAAGCAGCGCATTTACCGCCGCTTTTCAGGAACATACCGGGACGACGCCCGCAGCATATCGCGCCGCGTTGCGGGCACCCGCCCCAAAGGCGGGCGCCGGGTCGTATTAGTTCTTGGCGTAGAATTCGACCACCAGGTTCGGCTCCATCATCACCGGATAGGGCACATCGCTGAGACCAGGGGTGCGGGTAAACTCGGCAGTCATTTTCGAATGGTCGGCGACGACATAGTCGGGAACATCCCGCTCCGCCAGACCAACGGCCTCGAGAACGAGCGCGAGTTGCTTGGACTTTTCACGGACTTCGATCACATCACCCTCTTTCACGCGATACGAGGGGATGTTCACGCGCTGCCCATTCACCCGGATATGGCCATGGTTCACGAACTGGCGTGCCGCAAACACTGTGGGCACGAATTTCGCCCGATAGACCACGGCGTCCAGCCGACGCTCAAGCAGCCCGATCAGGTTCTCACCGGTATCGCCCTTGATCCGTTCCGCTTCGGCATAGATGCGCCGAAACTGCTTTTCGGTCAGATCACCGTAATAGCCCTTGAGCTTCTGCTTGGCGCGCAGCTGCAGGCCGAAATCCGAGAGCTTGCCCTTGCGGCGTTGCCCATGCTGGCCGGGGCTGTACTCGCGTCGGTTCACCGGGGACTTGGGGCGGCCCCAGATGTTCTCGCCCATGCGGCGGTCGAGCTTGTACTTGGCAGACGTGCGTTTGGTCACGGCTGGATCCTTTCATCAATTGTGAAAGGTGCTTTCCTTTGCCCCTCCCACACAGGTCGGGGCCGACAGGCATCCCCTTGCGGGGGCCACAAACACCAAATTATTCGGCCACTCAGGGACCGAAGCCGCGCTTATACGCGTTGCATAGATCCTGTCAACTGAGAGGCGATCATGACATGAGGAAAGGGGGGAGAAAGCAGCGTCGGTGGCAGGTCGGGACATGTGTTGCGCATAGCCCACTGGTCACGAACGCGCAGTCAGGGCCCGTGCACTGGCCCATGAAAGTGTACGCAGCACAATTGCGCCCGGCCTTACCGTCACGCTACACTCAGGCGGTTCACAATATGGCCGGGAGGCGCGTTTGCACGAGACCGAGCGACCCCAGATCCCGCCCGAGGTTCTGGCGGAACTAATCGCATGCCCCAATTGCGACGCGCTCTACCGGGCGCGCGGGCCCGGCAAGGGGGAACGCGCAACCTGCCCTCGATGCCATACGGTATTGATCGCCCCGCGGGCCCGCGCCGGGCTTCAGATCATCGCGCTGTCACTTACCGTTCTTATCCTGGTCATCGCGGCGGCAAGTTTTCCCTTCCTGCGGATCAGCCTCGGCGGGACAAGCAACAGCGCATCCTTGCTGGACGCGGCGCTTGCGTTTTCAAGCGGACCATTGCTGGCCCTGGCGCTTTGCGTGGCGGCCCTGATCGTGTTTATCCCGGCGGCGCGCGTGTTGCTGCTGATGTACGTCCTGATCCCGGTGGTCCTTGACCGCCCGCCCGCGCCGCGCGCCAGACAAGCGTTTCGCCTGGCCGAGGCCATGCGGCCCTGGTCCATGGCTGAAATTTTTGCTTTGGGATGCGCCGTGTCTTTGGTCAAGATCAGCGACCTGGCGCAAATCGACTTTGGTCCGGGATTCTGGATGTTCGCAATTCTTGTCGTTCTGGTTGTGGTGCAGGACAATTTCATGTGCAGGTGGTCGGTATGGAAATCGCTGGACCCAGCGCCCCGGTTCTGACCGCGCGGGCGGCAGGCCTGGTGGGCTGCCACCGGTGCACCCGCGTGTGGCCGCAGGGCACCACCCGCTGCGCACGCTGTGGTACGGTCCTGCACAGGCGAAAGCGCCATAGTCTGCAACGGGTCTGGGCGTGGTGGCTGGCCGGTGTGCTGTGCTACATCCCGGCCAATATCTATCCGATGCTCAGTACACGCACTCTGTTTACCCAGCAGGAGGATACAATCATCGGCGGTGCGATCCAGCTGATACACCAGGGATCCTATGGGGTCGCGCTGATCATACTGGTGGCCAGCGTTGTCATTCCGTTGGGAAAGTTCCTGGCCATCGCATTCCTGGCCTTTACCATTGCGCGTGGCACGCGCACGCCAGCACGACTGCGGCACGGACTTCACAAGGTGGTCGAGTATATTGGTCGATGGTCGATGATCGATGTGTTTGTCGTCGCAATCCTCTCTTCGCTTGTCCAGTTGAACGTGGTTGCGGCCATAACGCCCGGACCGGCCAGTCTGACATTTGCACTTTCGGTGATATTTACCATGCTGTCCGCGCAGGCCTTTGATGGTCGCATGATATGGGACCGCACTGCCGCGGCGGCCGAGGAGACATGACCCAGATACCGCCCGAACTACCGGTAGAACCAGCCCAGGCCAGTTTCTTCAACCGGCTCTCGGTCGTTTGGGTGATCCCGCTTGCGGCGCTGCTGATCGCGCTCGGCGTGGCGTGGCAAAGCTACATCGACCGTGGACCCCTGATTGAAATCGCCTTTAGCGACGCCTCAGGGATTACCGTCGGTCAGACGGGGTTGCGGTACCGGGACATAAACGTCGGTTTGGTCGAGGACGTGACCTTTACCGAGGCATTGGACAGGGTTTTGGTGAAGGTCAGGCTTGATAAGCAGGTTACCGACTATGTCGATAGCGACGCCCGCTTCTGGGTTGTCCAGCCGGAGGTGACCACCCGAGGGATTACCGGTCTGGATACAGTTCTGTCGGGCGTCTTCATCGAAGGCGTCTGGGATGCCGAGCCAGGCGGGCTGGAGCGTCGGTTCGAGGGGTTGGACACACCGCCACTTATCCAGGCCGGGCAGGACGGAACGCGCATCGAACTTCGCACGAATGGAGACACCGGCCTGTTGGGCAACACACCGATCGTCTACCGCGGTGTCGATGTCGGACTTGTGGGCCCTACGCGGATCACACCGGATGGCTCGGCCGCAGTGGCGGAGTCGGTTATTTTTGCGCCCTATGACCAGCTGGTGACGACATCAACGCGATTCTGGGACACATCCGGCTTCACGTTTTCGCTGGGCCCGTCCGGTGCCGAGATTGACTTTAACTCAATCGCTTCGCTGGTTGCGGGCGGAGTTACTTTCGAGACCATCGTGTCGGGCGGAAATCCAATCACCGACGGGGCGCAGTTCGAGGTCTTTGTCGATGAGTCCGCCGCTCAGAACAGCGTTTTCAATGCCTCGGAGGGTGAGACGCTTTTCCTGACGGTTGTGTTCGACCAGAATGTGGCGGGTCTGACCAAGGACGCACCGGTCGAGCTTGGCGGGTTGCAGATCGGAACCGTGACCAGCTTGACCGGGATTGTGGACACTGCGCGTTTCGGCGACCGAAGGGTACGTTTGCAGGCCACGTTGTCGATCGACCCCAGCAGCCTGGGATTGCCTGGTACAGACAACAACGACGAGGTTCTTGAGTTTCTGTCGTCGCGCGTCGAGGCGGGGATGAGAGCACGTCTGACATCGGCCAGCTTGCTCACGGGTGGGCTCAAGGTGGAAATTGCAATGATCCCGAGTTTGCCACCAGCGACGTTGGACCTTACGGCCGAACCCTTTCCGCTGTTTCCAAGTATCGAAAGCGATATTCCGGATATCTCGGCGACGGCTGAGGGGGTATTCAATCGCATCAACAATCTGCCGATCGAAGAACTGCTCGCCAGCACTATTCAGCTGATGGAGAACGCTTCGGCCCTTATCCAGAGCGAGGAGTTGGCAAGAACGCCGGCCGAAATCAACGGGCTGCTGGCGGACGTGCGCGGCATCGTCGGGTCGGACCCGGTCCAGCAACTGCCTGACCAGCTTTCGGACCTGATTGAGGAGGTTCAGGGCGTGGCAGACGACCTGCGCGGTATCACCTCCGGACTTGAAGACGCTAAAGCCGTCAACCGCCTGCTGGCAGCCGTTGACGCCGCGGCACGTGCGGCTGATGGCGTGAACGCCGCCACAGCCGGGGTGCCGCCGCTGATCGCAAGGCTCGACGCCATCGGCGGACAGGTGCAATCGCTGCCCCTGGATGATCTGATCCGCGAGGCCACCACGGTTTTAGCGACAGCGGATGACCTCATCGGCACCGAAGCCACGCAAAACCTGCCGGACGAGCTTATCGGCACGCTGGCGGAGTTGCGTAATGCCGTGGCCGCCTTTGGTTCGGAGGCGGCGGCCGAGCGGGTATTGTCCTCCATCGAAGCGGTTGGTGACGCCGCGCGGGATATCGGCACGGCCACCGAGGGGGTGCCGGCACTTTTGGCCGAAGTGGAACAGGTGGCTGCAACCGCCAACGCACTTCCGCTGGAGGATTTGATTTCCGCGCTGTCCGACCTGACCCGCTCAGCCGACGCCATTGTCGGGACCGAGGGGGCACAGGCATTGCCCGGCGCATTATCCAGGGCGGTTGAGCAGATCCGCGCGGTGCTGCGCGAATTGCAGCGAGGGGGCGCAATCGAGAATACAAACCGCACGCTTGCCTCTGCGCGCGCGGCCGCCGATGCCATCGCACAGTCTACAGAAGCCTTGCCGCAGGTTGTGGCCCGGCTGAACGCGGTTCTGGACCAGGCCAGCGCGACGCTGGGGGCCTATGACGGGGACTCCGATCTCGGGCGGGAGGCGCGCTCCGCCCTGCGCGACGTCGCCGCCGCAGCCGAGGCCATCGACAGCCTGGCTCGCGCGCTGGAGCGTCGGCCCAACTCTCTCCTGATTGGACGCTAGACGTGATGCCACGGATTTTAAAGGCGCTTCTGTTGATCCCCGGCCTGACCCTTGTGTCTTGCGGCGGGGCGGACCCCCTGCTGGTATCCATACCTGATACCGCCGCGCCGAATGGCGTCCGGATCAGCTATGCGTCGGTCGAACTGCGCGACGTGTCGCTGCCCAGCTATGCCTCCGGTCAGGACATTTATATCCGCACGGGCGACGGGACGCTGGCGCGGCAAGCTCCGGTACTGTGGGCCGACGATCCCGAGCGGGAGATTGCCTTGCAGCTCAGCCGAGATCTGTCCCGCATCACCGGTGCCCAAGTGGCCGCAGCACCTTGGCCCCTGTCGGATTTTCCCCAGGCTCAGGTCGAGGTTCGCGTCGCGGATTTTGTCGCCGAAGCCGGGGTGTTCCGCATCAGGGGACAGTATTTCGTGGCCAGCGATATAGGCGCCGAAAGGTCCGAGCTGTTTGACCTGACACACCCGATCCCCCCCGAAAGCGGCGCCCGAGGTCTGGCCATCGCCCGGGCTGGCGCCGTTGCCCAGCTTGCCCAAATGATCGCAACAAGGGGCTTGCGCTGACCGTTTTTTGCACATCAGGGGACTGGTATAGACCAATTCCTCAGGCTTTGTTTCGACCGACCGGTGGTCCGCCTTGGGATGGTTCAGACGTTGTATCCTCATGCGCCCATCGCCGTTCCCAGGCGCATCCCGACAAGCGCGTACTACCAAGAGCATCATGCATCAGGTATTTCGTCAAATGCTTTAAGGCATCGAACTTCGGTCCAAAGGCCTAACCCCTCGCGAGCAGCAGCCTGGGCACACGGCTGTTAACATCAGCAACAACAATATAGGTAAATGGTGGGCGACCCTGGAATCGAACCAGGCGTGCGTCTCCGCGAGGGAGTTACAGTCCCCTGCCACACCTTGCGGCCTGTCGCCCACTGAGGCAGGGTCAATACGCAGGGGTCCGGCGGCGGTCAATAGGAAAGTCGCGTCAGCTCAGATAGCGTTCCAACACGACGCGTTCGTAGCCGTTGTCCTGACGCCGATCCACCTCTTCAAAGCCCTTGGCGCGGAAGTAGGCGATGTTCTCGAACATCTGTGCATTGGTATAGAATATCGCCCTGCGACAACCGGCGCGCAGGCCCGCCCGATCCGCCTTGTCCAGCAATTGCCGCCCGACGCCACGGCGGCGGTACTTGTTCCCGACCGCCAATGCCTCGATATGCACATCCGGCCCGTCCGTTCGGTAACACACGAAGCCCCGGATCGCGTTGGACGAGACAAACACCGAAATCTGACCGGACTGGACCAACTCCCGCAAATCCGCGCTTAGCGGTTCACGCCGCCCCCTTACGCGCAGGGCATACGGCGCAAACGCCGTCTGGGCGAGATACCGTAGCTGATGCAGGTCTGAAGTGCGGGCGGGACGTATCATTCGACAATTCCTTGAAGTCTGTCAGCTAGCATGCCAAAGCGCCCCAATTATGGCCACAAGGAACAAAAATGCGTAAACCATCGGCGAAAAAGCCCGCCTGGGTGGTAGCACGCGAACGCGACAACCGGGCTCAGGGGACCGAGCGTGTTTGGCTGTTTGGCCTGCATGCGGTCCGCGATGCACTCCAGAACCCTGCGCGACGGAAATTTCGCCTGATCCTGACCAAGAATGCCGCCGACCGCCTGGACCGCGCGTGGGACGGGTCTGGACTGCAGCCCGAACTGAAGGACGCCAGGCGCTTTGACGCGCCCATCGACCCCCAATCCGTGCATCAAGGCGCCGCCCTCGAAGTTGCCCCGCTGGATTGGGGGTCGGTTTCTGAATGCTGCGCGCCTGGCATGACCACACCACGCGTGCTGCTTTTGGACCGGGTAACCGACCCGCATAACATCGGCGCTATCCTGCGCTCGGCCGAGGTGTTCGGCGCCCGCGCGGTGATCGCCCCGCATAGGCACTCGGCCCCGGAAACAGGCGCATTGGCCAAAGCCGCGTCCGG